>CAZMRP010000916.1:0-2231 GCA_964568275.1 uncultured Myxococcales bacterium | reverse complement strand
CCGGCGCGCGGCGCGGCACGACGCCGGAGGCGCCGGCGGCGCCGCCGCCCGAGGTGCCGTTCGCGCCGAACCGCGCCTTCGAGCTCGGCAAGTACCCGGCGTGCACGTCGTTCTTCGCCAAGGGCCAGGACGCGATCACCAACGAGATGAACGGCAAGATCTTCTCGACCTTGGGCTACCAGGTCGCGGCGCTGGCCTACCGGGAGATCGCCGACGCGACGCGGATGAAGGTCGAGTTCCTGTGGCTGCTCGACCAGGCGACCGGCCGCGGCATCGCGAAGAACACCGAGTTCAACGCGACGACGGTGGACCGCTACTACTACACCAAGACGGTGGGCGAGCTGTTCGAGGGTCTGAGCGGGGCGGCGGGGACCAAGGTGCTCGAGGCGGTCCGGGCGGGGGCGATCTACCGCGACGTCTGGGTCACGCGCGAGGACTACCGCGACGCCCTGACCGGTTTCGTCCACACGGTGATGATCCCGGTGCTCGGGCCGTCCGGCGCGACCGTCGGGCTGATGGCGGTCGGGGTCAAGATCGAGAACCTGGCGCGGGTCGCGCGGGACGCGAAAGCCAAGGTGATCCTGGCCCGCAAGACGGCGAAGCAGGGGGTCGAGACGATCCAGCTGCTCGGCGACGGCAACGACGACCCGCGAGTCGAGTCGCTGCCCGAGGGCTTCCGCAAGGCGCTGGTGACCGCCTTCGACGCCGACCTGCGCGCGGTGGCGGGCATCGACCCGGAGGACAAGGAGGGCAAGGGGCTGCGGCCGCCGCGCGACTTCGAGTACGGCGGGACGACGTACCTCGCGCGCGCCGTCGGCGTCACGAACGACGTCGGCCAGATCACCCGCAACGACCCGTCGTTCGCCGTCGGCCACCTGGCGTTGGTGGTGCTGGTCGACAAGACGCACGCGATGGCGGCGCTGTCGTCGATGTGGCTGGTCTGGCTGCTCACCGGCGTGGCGTTCCTGATCGCGATCATCGCCGCGCTGATCATCGCCCACGGCCTGTTGCGGCCGATCACGCAGATCGAGGACGGCCTGCTGCGCATCATGAACGGCGACTGGACGCACCGCTTCGACGTGCAGAGCGCCGAGCTGGGCGGGTTGTCGTACCGGATCAACCAGCTGATGGCCGCGCTGCTCGGGGACGAGGAAGAGGGCGAGGGACTGGAAGAGGAGGCCGCGGCGGGGGCGCCCGCGGACCCGCGCGAGGCCTACTACAACCAGCTGTACGAGAAGTTCCAGGCGGCGCAGAAGCAGATCAAGCAGGACCCCGGTTCGGTCTCGTTCGCCGACTTCCGGGCCCGCCTGGTGGACAACGAGAAGAAGATCCTCGAGAAGAACCCCGGCAAGCAGGTGGAGTTCGAGATCCTCGTCCAGGGGAACCAGATCACCTTCAAGCCGATCATCAAGTAGCCCGGCGCCGCGCCGCGGGATCGACCACCGATGGGCCTCTTCGATCTGTTCCGCAAGAAGGACAAGCCCGCCGCGGAGACGGGCGGCGGCCCGGCGCCGTCCCGCGGCCTCGAGAAGAACGCCAAGCGGCTGCTCAACAAGCACCTGCAGGCGGAGGAGCGCTGGGGCGCGGTGCAGGCCCTGACCGCCGACTACAGCGCGGCGGCGACGGCGGCGCTGCTGCAGCGGTTCACGATCTACGTCGAGCCGTCCGCGGTGGACAACGAGGAGAAGGAGTACATCGCCGACGCCCTCGCCTCCCGCGGCGAGACGATCCTGCCGCAGGTCAAGCAGGCGCTGCGGGTCCAGGAGAGCGTTTCCTGGCTCGTGCGCATCGCCTCGCGCATCCTGCCGCGCGACGGCCTGCGCGACCTGCTGATCGAGCTGCTGGGCGAGCTGGACACGGAGTACGAGCGGAACCCGGAGCGGAAGATCCAGCTGATCATGGCGCTGGCCGACTTCCCGGGCGAGGAGGCGGCCGCGGCCGCGGTGCGGTTCCTCGAGGACGTCCACGAGACGGCCCGCTTCCAGGCGGTCAGCACCGTCTTCGCCTGCCGCAGCGAGGCGACGCGCGAGGCGTTGATCAAGCTGTTCCTGGCGGACGAGTCGATGCGGATCAAGAACGCGGTGCTCGACGGGTTCGTCGACACCGGCTGGCCGGTCACCGGCCACCGCGGCGTGGTGGAGAAGGCGCTGCCCAAGGGCTACGTCATCGACCGCGCCAGCGTGATCCGCCACCGCCCCAAGGCCTGACCCCGTCCGCGTCGCACCCCCGCG
>CAZMRP010000915.1:0-2232 GCA_964568275.1 uncultured Myxococcales bacterium | reverse complement strand
GTCGCCGCCTGGGCCGCCTCGAGCGCCGCCTCGCGGGCCCGCACGCGGGCGCGGGTCTTGAGCGCCTCGTCGCCGAGTCGCACCGCCTTGCGCACCAGCGCGCCGGCCGTCTCCAGCTCGGCCATCGTCTCGGCGAGCCGGAACTGCACGTGCTGGCTGCGCGTCAGCCGCTGCTTGCGCGCCTCGGCCAGCGTGGCCCCGAGCGCCCGGAAGGCGAGCGCCATCGTCGGACCGCCGGCCGTGCCGGCCGGGTCGAGCCGTTCCAGCTCGTCGGCCAGGTCGAGGTGGAATCTCCCCTTGGTGCGCAGCGTGTCCTGCCAGCGCGTCAGCGCGATCACCGACGACAGGATCTCGCTGGTGCCCTCGTAGATCATCGTGATCCGCACGTCGCGCTTGATCTTCTCGACCTCGTACTCGCGCACGTACCCGTAGCCCCCGTGGGCCTGGATCGCCGCCTCCGCCGCGCGGTTGCCCGCCTCGGTCGCCACCAGCTTCGCGATCGCCCCCTCGGTCGGCAGCTCCGGCTCCTTCCCGCCGTCCAGCCGACTCGCCACCTCCTCGATGTAGGCCCGCGCCGCGGAGAGCCGCACCGCGTGCGGCACCAGCAGCTTGTGGGAAAAACCCTGCTTGGCGAGCAGCGGCGAATCGAACTGCACGCGGTCGCGGGCATAGGCCACGGCCCGCTCCAGCGCCTCCTCGCCGGCCCCCAGCCCGAAGGCCGCGACCATCAGCCGGGTGTACGAGAAGACCTTCGAGGCGTGCTCGAGCCCCTTGCCCTCCTCTTCGCCCACCAGTTGGTCCGCCGGCACCACGCAGTCCTCGAGGATCACCTGCGCGGTGTTCGACGCGCGGATCCCGTGCTTCTCCTCGGTGCGCCCCGGCGTGAGCCCCGCCGTGCCGCGCTCCACGACGAAGAACGACGGGCCGCCCGGCGTCTGCGCCAGGATCGTGTACAGGTCCGCGATGGCCCCGTTGGTGATGAACTGCTTCTCGCCGCTGAGCTTGTAGTGCGCGACCTTCCCGGCCGCGTCGGCCACCGGCTCGGCCGTCGTCCGCAACGCGGCGAGGTTGCTCCCCGCGTTCGGCTCGGTCGCCCCGTAGGCCACGACCAGCCCCTCGTCCGCGATCTTCCGCAGCCACCGCTGCTTCTGTGCCGGGGTGGCCCCGACCCGCAGCGGGTCGGTGCCGAGGGCGCAGGCGAACAGCGAGGTGGCGATGCCGAGGTCGATCCGCGCCAGCGCCTCGCACACCCGGTACAGCCCGTGCGCGCCGCCGTCCATCCCGCCGTACTCCTCGGGGATGAACACCAGGTGCAGGCCGATCTCCGGCCCCACCAGCTCGCGGATGATCGCCTCGGTCGACTCCTCGGTGTGGTCGATTCCGAGCCGCCGCGCGAGCGGCAGCCTGCGCGCGGCGTACTCGCGCACCGTGTCGATGATCAGGTCCAGCGCTTCGCGGTCCATCGCAGGTTCGCCCATCCTACCCCAGCTCCCGCCCGACGTGTGGTCCAAGGTGCGTACCGCCCTTCGCGCCCTGCGAACGACAGCCGCCCGAACCCCGCTCGTCGGGTCCCCGGGTCGCGACCCGCGCGACCCGTCTCCGGCCCCCCAAGACGAAGCGTTCCGCCGGGTTCCAACCCTCGGAACGCGCGCGACGCGCTCCCGGCCGGTTGGAGGACCGACGTCGCGGTCGGGCGCGGATGCAGAAGGCGTGCCGGAGCCGGCGGACCGCCGGCCCGAACACCGGCGGGGGATCCCGGACCGGGGGCCGGTCGTAGGGAATGGGCATGAGTGGCCGGGGGTTGCGGGCGTGAGCGGTTCTTGCGGACGGCGACGCTCTGTCGTATGGAGCAGCACGACGGAGGCCGGGTGACGAACTGGGAGGCCATCGAGAGTCGCCGGCGCAGCCGCGATCGACGCCGGACCGCCGCGGCGTGGGCGGTGTTCGGCGTCGTCTCGCTGGGCCTGCATCACCTCTCGCTCCAGGCGCTCGACGTGGCCGGCCTGGGCGACGTCGCCAAACGGCGACCTACCCAGGCCGTGCTGCTCGACCTGTTCCAGCCGCCGCCGCCGGAGGTGAGGCCGCCGCAGCCGCAACCCCCGCCGAAGCCCACGGAGCAGGCCAAGCCCCCCGAGCCGCAGCCGCAGCCGGAGCCGCCGCAGCCGGAGGAGCCGAAGCCGACCGGCGAGCAGGCGGGCGACCCGCCGCGGCAACCGCGCCAGCCGCGGGCCC
>CAZMRP010000914.1:0-2236 GCA_964568275.1 uncultured Myxococcales bacterium | reverse complement strand
GAGACAGGCTGCACGGTCGAGGTCAGGGTCGTCGCGACGGGCGAGACGCAGGGCGCCGTAGAGCGTTCCGGGGAACGGCACGGTCAGCCCCACCACCGCCGGTCGGAAGCGCGCCTGGAGCTCGTCCGCCAGCTCGTCGACCAGCCGATCGATCAGCGTCGGCGGCGCGCGCAGGGCGGCGAGCAGCGGGGCCAGGCGGGGCAGGCGTACCCCGAGCGACTCGCCGTACCGCGAGAAGCCGAACCGCGGGTCGATGTTCTCGCGCACCGCGTCGCACACGTCGTCCAGGAACAGGCCGGCCAGGAACCGCGCGAAGTCCGTCGGCCCCAGCGCCGCGACGTCGGCCGCCACCCCCGCCTCGCCCAGCGTCGCGAGCACCGCGAACCGGGGGCCCTCCGGGAGCAGCGTGCGCGAAGCCAGCGGTCCGGCCAGCCCCGGCTCCCGGTCCTGCAGGAACCGCAGCACCGGCCCCGCCCGCGCGACGATCGCCTCGTATCGCGCCAGGAACCAGCGTCCGGCCGCGGTCCGCCGGCGCCTGCGCTGCAGCGCCCGCCGGATTCGCACGAGGCCGGCGGGCGACAACAGGCGCAGCAGCAGCCCCAGCGAGGCATCGGCCTGGACCACGTCGAAGCCGCGCCGGCGCAGGATGCCGGTGAGCCACGGCGTGGCGGGGTAGGGGGCGTTGGGCTGCACCAGCGGCGGCGTGACGAGCAGCAGCCGGCCCGGGCGCGAGCGCCTCATGCCGACCCCGACCGTCGGCCGCCGAGCAGAGCGTGCGCGGAAGTCATCGCCGGGACGGTAGGCGAGCGGTGCTTCGCGCGCAACCCGTGCCCCGGCTCGTCCCGGCCGTGCGGTCGCGCTATACTTCGTTCCCGGAAGGAGCGTGACTGGTGCGGACGATCAAGCTCGTCGTGCTGGGCCTGCTGGCCTGCGGCACCTCCTGCGTGGTGGTCGATGGCTTCGACGGCGAGCCGGACGGGGCGTCGGAGGCCGCGCTCGCCGAGCCGGAGGAGGAGCTCGGCGGCCACGGCGTGCCGAAGTGGCATCAGCCGGGGCTCCACTCGGGGCCCCACGTCCTCACCTGCTACGGCGGGTGCGCCGAGCCGCACTACGACCCCACCGCCTGCAACGGCAGCACGGCCTGTTGCACGAACTGCATCGACGGCACCTGGTGGTACTCCACCGAGCAGCGCAACTTCGGCTGCGGGGCCAAGCTCGAGCTGAGCCGCGACGGCCGCTGCGTGGTCGTCGAGGTCGCCGACAACGGTCCGGCGGACTGGGTCGAGGATCTGGCGCTGGAGCGGTGCGGTGTCGGTTGGATCATCGATACCTCCCCGCTGGTCCACGACTACTTCGGCGGCGGCTGCGGCTGGAGCGAGTGCTTCATCGTGGACGTCCGCCAGGTGTCCGACGACCTGCCGCAGGGCCCGTGCGCCACCTGCCCCTGCGACGGACCGCCCGCGCATCCGGTGTTCGAGCTGCGCGCGACGATCGACGACATCCCCGGCCAGGAACGCGACACCTGCCTGCTGTACGAGAGCGAGTCCAAGTTCGACATGCAGGTCGGTCAGACCACCATCCAGCGCTTCTACGTCGCCAACACCGGCACCGGCGTCGGCCGCAACGTCGTCGTCGGCCTGTGGGTCGAGGACCCCTACCTGCGCCTGACGCGCTGGGACGTCTACGACAACTGGCCGGCGCACACCTGCGGCGCCGAGTGGTGCCCGAACGACGCCAACGACAACCCCTCGAACCCGGCCCACGACGAGCCGGGCGCCGCCTTCCGCCTGTACCTCAACGCGTTCTCGCCCGGCGAGACCAAGATGATCGAGCTGACCGTCGAGGCCACGGCCGCCAGCCTCGGCCGCGTCGACCACCCCGACGTGCGGCTGTGGGTCGCCCACGTCGACGACTACTACGAGAAGGCCGACTTCGGCAGCACCGACTACAACAACGTCGGCGGCTACCAGACGTTCAACGGCGGCGACCTGCGCGTCTGGACCCAGTCCGACGTGCTCGGCCCCGAGGTCTGCGACGGCACCCTCGACGAGGACTGCGACGGCGTGGTCGACGAGGACTGCTCCGCGGACGGTCCGGCCGACGTCGGCCAGGACGTGCCGGCGGAGGTCGCGGCGGACGTCACGGCGGACGGTCCGGACCAGGACGCGCCGGGCGACGGGCCGAGGTACGTCTACGTCTACGAGGACGGCTGCGGCTGCCGGGCCGCGGGCGCGTC
>CAZMRP010000913.1:0-2238 GCA_964568275.1 uncultured Myxococcales bacterium | reverse complement strand
CCTTCGAGGAATGCACCTTCGACCGCAACCGCCAGCGACCGGACGAGGAGAACCAGGAACTGCTCGCCCTGCTGCTGCTGCACGCGGCCGAGCGCTTCCCGCCGGCCGCCGTGCGGACGTTCACCGGCCGCGCGCTGTCCTGGCTCGAACGAGACGCGATCGATGGCCTGTCCGGAACGACCCGGAGCCTCCTGGCGCGCCTTCGACTGCGGGGTCCGAGCGCCCGGCGCCTCGCCCGACTGCTCGCGCTTCTGCCGCCCCCACCACCGGCTGCAGCGCCGACGCGCCACGTTCCCGATGCCAGGCCGGTACGCCCAGGCAGAGTGCCCGGACCGCACAAGCATCGCACGCCGCGCTGAAGCCGAACTCCTCGCGCTGCGCCGCCCGCAGCGCCTCGCGGTACCGTGCCCGGCCCGGCCAACACGCGGCTGCCGCCTCCGCGACGCAGCGCGGCATGCCGTACAGGTGCAGTTCGGGGAACGGCCGCGCCGTCGACCGCCAGGCCGCGGCGAACCGGGCCACGGCCGGCGCGACCGAGCCCAGTCCCGCCACCTCGCGCGCCGCCAGCCGGCCCGGGTGCAACGCCAGGTGGAGATGCACGCACTGGGCGCCGAGCCTCGTGCTCATCGCTGCCAGCCGCGGCAGCGACGCCGTCAGCGCCACGGTCGACAACTCCAGCCGCACCCCGGCGCGGCGCAGCCGCCGCACCGCCGCCTCGGCCTCCACGAACGCGCCCCGGCGTCCCACGAGCCGGTCGTGGACCGCCGCCTCGTCGGAAAGCAGCGAAACCGCCGCGTGCGTCAGCCCGGCCTCGGCGAGCCGCGTCGCCCACCCCGGCGTCGCCAACGCATTCGCCGGACCAAGCACCGCCACCTCGCCGTAGCCGGCTCGACGCGCCGCCGCAACCAACTCGGGCAGGTCCACTCGGCGTGCCGGATCCTCGCCCGCCAACTCGAGCCGCGGGACCGAGCGTCCCGACTGCGCCACTCGCGTGCCCGCCAACAGCGCGAGCAGCGCTCGCGACTCCGCAGGGTGCACCTCCCGGGAGTCGGGCGCTGTCGGACCGTCCCGCGGCACGCTCCGCGCCTCGCGGCAGAATCCGCAGCGCTGCACGCAGAAACCGCCGACCTCGAGCCGATCGAGCACGACCGCCCGCGGAGCCGGCGACGCCGCGACGCCCGCGTCGTCGGCCTCGTCGAGCTCCCGGATGCGCTCGCCGAGCCCCGCCAGGTCGTCGAGCAACCCGGGCGGCGCCGCGGAGTCCTGGAACAGGTAGCAAACCGACAACGAGCGAGTGCGCAGGAAGCACGGCCCGTCCAACGGGCTGCCGCGGACCGCCAGCCGCAGCCGGAACGGCCCCTGGCCGCGCCAGCGCAGTTCCACCTCCACCGCCGCCACGTCGTGCACGACGCGATGCGAGACGACCTCGAAGCCGTGGCGCCCGGCGTCCGCGAGCAGCTGCGGCAGGCGCGCCGCGGGCGGCAGGTCGCCCGCCGGCGCCGGCGTCGGCAACTCGGACCGCAGCACCTGCCGCACGAGGTGCGGCGGCTCCGCCGCCTCGGGCGCGTAGATCCGGAAGTTCCGCTCGCACCAGCCGCAGGCCGCGCAACGGTGGTCGCACGCCGCCAGCTTGTCGAAGGCCGCGGGCGGCTCGAGGTACCACGGGAAGAAGGCCCAACTCGCCAGTTCCAGCGTGTCGCGTGCGTCCTCGACCAGCCGCGCCGTCGGCCAGTTGCGTCCGTCGAGCTTGATGACGTCGACCAGCCCGCGCAGCCGCGGCAACACGGCAGGCGGCAGCGTGATCGGCGCGGCGAGCCACGGCGCCCGCCGCAGCTCCTCGCCGCAGCGCGCCGAGATCTCCCGGTCGGCCTCGGCCCGCCCCTCGGTGAGCAGCGCGCACGCCAGGTGCGCCGCGCAGTGCCGGGAGCGGATCCGGCATCGGTTGTTGATGATCACCTTGACCAGCACGCCGAGGGCCTTGATCGCCGCCAGCTCGCCCGGCCGGCGCAGCAACAGCTTGTCCGGATGGATCACCCGCGCCCCCGCCCGCTCGACCCACGCGCGAACCTGCGCCGGCCGGCGAATGCGTCCGGCCAGCGAGGTACCGAGCTCCAGCTCGGGGAGCGCCGCATGGAGCGACACCGCGAGCTCGAACGACGTCACCGTCACGCTCGTCCGCCCATATCTGTGCAGCTCGAGTTCCAGGAAACGCAGGATGCGCGCCGTCGTCTCCGGAGC
>CAZMRP010000912.1:0-2244 GCA_964568275.1 uncultured Myxococcales bacterium | reverse complement strand
TCGGGGACCGGGGAGACAGGGATGAGACACGGAGCGCACAACATTCTTCTCGTGGCCGCGGTGCTGCTGCTGGACCCCGCGGTTTCGCGAAGCCACGTCTCGGGTACCGACGACGCGGACGTGATCGTCTACGGACGGATGTTCCATTGGGCGGTCGCCGACGGAGGCGGCTGGGCCTGGCGCTACCTCGGTGAGGGGGGCTGCGTCTACGAGTACGACGCGTACAACAGCCCGACGATGCGCGGGGACTACAACTACGAGGACGAGGACGACTGGGGTGACGGCTGGTCCGTGTGGGGGGGGTACGACGACGACTGGATCTACTCGCGCAGCGAGTTCGACGGTGGGAGCCTCGTTTGCAAGGCGGGTTTCCACAAGGTGGAGACGGATACCTTCAACGAGTACCTGACCTACATCCACGGCGACTGGGGAGAGTACTCTACAGGCGGAGACGACACGCTCTACGCCTGCCCGAGTTGGCACTGCGTGGTATACGGGAACGGCGGGGTCGACGACATCATGGGCGGCACGGCGTACGATAGCCTCGATGGCGAGGACGGGGTCGACGAGATCCGAGGTGGTGCCGGTCCCGACTACATCTACGGAGGCCACGGCAACGACTGGCGGTACGGCGACGAGGGGGGCGATCACATCTACGGCTACTACGGGAACGACCACCTCTACGGCGGAGACGACGACGACTACCTCTACGGCGAGCACGGCACGAACTACCTCTACGGCGGAGATGACGACGACTACCTCTTCGGCGGCGACGGCACCGACTACCTGTACGGCCAGTCGGGCGACGACGACGAGTGCTACGGCAACGCTGGCACCGACTACTGTGGAACCAGCAGCCCCTACTACTGTGAGACCACGGGGACCTGCAGCACGGGCGGCTCGTAGATGACGGATCGACCGCGGCGGGAGCCGGCCGTCGGAGAGGAGAGAGCGATGAGACTGCGACGTATCCCGGGCAATGCGGCTGCGGCATTCATCCTGCTGGCGCTGGTCGGCTGCTCCGGGTCATCGGCGGACGGAGAGGAGACCGGCGACGGCGACCACGCCGAGTCGGCGGAAGGCTCGGACGCGGCGCCTCCGGACGCCGGCGATGCGGGTACGGACGGATCGTCGGCGGACGCCGAACCTCCTCCGGCGGCGCCGCCGCACTGTGGCGACGGGGTGCTCGACCCGGACGAGGAGTGCGACGACGGCAACCGGCTGGACGGTGACGACTGCGACTGGTTGTGCCGCCTCGGCCCCGGCGAGCCGGTCGATGACACGCCGGACCCGAGCGTCGGCGATCTGGAACTCGACCTGTCGTGGATCTCCGTGGTTCCGTCCTTGCCGGCAGCCGAAGTATCGTACACGCGGTCGCTGGCCCTGCTCTGGACCGGATCGGCCTACGCCACGGTCTGGAACGCCCACTGGAGGGACCCCGACGGAGTTCGTTGGGACGACGCGCAGTTTCGCCTCTTCGATCGCCTCGGTCGTCCCGGCGTTCCGGACTGGACGTACCACTATCCGGACCGCGTCTTCACATCGTTGGATCTGGCCTGGTCCGGTCGCTTCTTCGGCCTCGTCTGGCGTACTGAAAATGGTGAGGATCCGGAGCGCATGCTTTCGGCGATGATCCTGGACGCCGTCGGCAAGCCGCTGGTAGGACCGTTCACGCTCATCGAAGACCCGGGTTGCGGCGATGCCACCGTGACCTGGGACGGCGAGGCATTCGCAGCAGTCTGGGTTCTGGAGCACGGTGAAAGCCCAGGCATCGGGATCGCTCGCTTCGACGAACTCGGTTCGATCGTGGTAGTGCTCCCGAGCGTCTACGAGCGGCCTCCGGACATGGGCCTGACGGCGTGGTCCGCATCGTCTCCGGCGGCGACCGTGACGGCGTTCATCGAACGGCCGCTTGGAGGCACGGGCTCGGACGGACGCAGGTTGCGCTGGCTCGTCACGGGGAGCGACGGTCGTCCTCTCCGACCGCCGGCGGAGCTCGGGCCGATCGATGCCGGAGCTGCGGCCATCGCTTGGGGTGAGCGCCACTTCGCGATCGCTTTTGGTGCCGGCACTTCCCCCTACGACACGAGAGGATTTCGGTTGGCTCTCCTGGACGCCGACGGCTTCCTTCTCGGCCCACCCCGGCGGGTACTGGACCAGCCCAACTTCGACGACGTGGCGCTTGCGTCGGGTGCCGGCGGCTGGGCGATCGCCTACGAGGATTGGGATCATGCAGTCCACCTG
>CAZMRP010000911.1:0-2246 GCA_964568275.1 uncultured Myxococcales bacterium | reverse complement strand
CCCCGGCCGCCCGGTCCCACGCACGCTCGCACTCTCGGCGAGCCGCACGCCGGGGGGACGGACGTGGCGGCGGCGCTGGCGTTCGTCGAGCGGCACCGCGCGTTGCTGGCGCCGGGCCCGAAGGTCCCCGAACTGGCGGTCGAGCGGCACACGGACCGGGACGCGACCCGCGTCTGGCGCCTGCGCCAGGTGGTCGACGGGATCCCCGTCGTGCGTCGCGCGGTGAAGGTGCAGCTCGACGGCGACGGGACCGTGCTGGCCGTCGGCGGAACGCTCGGCGGAGAGCTCGGCCCGCTGCCCGCGTTGCGGCCCACGGTCGAGGCGTCGGCGGCCGCGGAGCGGCTGCGGGCGCTGGTGACGGCGGCGCATCCCGAGGCCGTCCTCGCGCGGGAGACGGTTCCGGCGCTCGGCCTGGTCCCGGGCGGCGGCGCCGTCCCGGCACGGTTGATCTGGCGCGCCGGCTTCGCCGGGTTCGTCCCCGCGGCCGCCGGGGGGCTCGAGCCCCGGTCGTGGCTGGCGACGCTCGACGCCCACGCGCCGGAACGGTCCTCGGTGGCCGACGTCACCCGCTCCTGCGAGGACGGCCACGCCGGCACGGTGGTCACTTCCTCGGAGACGGTCCGGGCGGCGCTGGCCGGCGTCCCGGCCTCCACCCGTCCCATCGCCACCTGCTACTCGAGCTGGTTCGACGCGTACTACCTCGAGGACCATCGGCACGACAGCGAGGTGTTCTGCTACGACGGCAGCGGCTACACCGACCCCGGCACGGCGGCGGCGTGGTTCTCGGTGTGCCTCGAGCCGGCCTGTTTCACCGTGTCGGCGGCGTCGAACGCGTGGCATGCCGGGCTGTCCGCGGCCCAGGCTTCGGACTACCGCAACGTCCAGAAGGTGCTCGGCATGTTCCGCGACCTGTGGGGTCGCGAGGGGGCCGACGGCGGCGGCGAGAACGTGATCGTGTTGAGCGGCGTCAACTACAACAACGCGACGTCGATGGGGATGTTCCGCGCGCTGGCCTTCGGGGCCCCGGACTACGCGCACGACAAGCCGTCCTACGGGGTGCTCGACGTCGTGGCGCACGAGTTCGCGCACACGATGTCGTGGCACGAGTGGGTCGGGCTGTGGGACTACGGTTTCGAGGGCACGATCGGCGGCGTGGAGGGGACGGTCGACGAGCACATGTCGGACATCTTCGGCATCGTGGCCGCGTCGCACCTCGCCGACGAGGACTGGGTGCGGGACGCCTGCTGGGCGCACGCGGCGGAGCGGTACTACGGCCTGAACTACCCGCGTCTCCACGACGCGGGCTTCCCGACCAATGCCTACGCCAACCGCAACGCCTACGCCGGCTACGACGGCGCCGTGCCCCGGGCCCACGTCAGCCAGCTGTACGTCGGCCCGGACGACGGCGGCGGCGTCCATACCAACTCGGTGGTGCTGACGCGCGCCAAGTACCTGTACACCGAGGGCGGGTTCGCGCACCTCACCCACGCCGGCTGGCCCATCGCCGGCTGGCCGGCCGGGGGACCCGACTTCGAGGTGCGCGGGATCTCGATGCGGCTGGCCGAGTGGATCTCCTACAACGCCGAGATCACCGGCTCGTTCACCACCTCCGCGGGCGACCTCGGGCTGGGCGACCTGACGCAGGTCGAGGGCGACCTGACGGCGATGCGGGACGAGTTCGCCCGCTTCGCGCTGATCGACTACGCCTCGTGCCGCTCCGGCGAGGTCGAGGCGTCGTGGTCCTACGAAGTCTGCGCGTCGGTGCGCAACGGCTGGGCCGCCGTCGGCCTGATGGAAGCCGACCGCGACTACGACCGGCTGCTCGACGGGAGCGACAACTGCCCGGCCGTCGCCAACCCCGCCCAGGAGGACCGCGAGCGGGACGGTGTCGGTGATGCGTGCGACGTCTGCCCGGACGTCGCGGACCCCGACCAGCGCGACGCGGACGGCGACGGCGTCGGCGACGCCTGCGAGCTGCCGCACGGCACGGCCTGCGACCCGGCCCGCCCGACGGCGTGTCTCGGCAACGTCTGCGTCGACGGCGTCTGTTGTCGGACGGAGTGCGGCGCGGGCGACGGCGACTGTCGCGCCTGCTCCGTCGCCGCCGGCGCCGCCGAGGACGGGACGTGCGCGCCGACCACCGGCAACGTCTGCGACGACGGCAGCGCCTGCACCACCGGCGACCGTTGCGTCGCCGGGAGCTGCACGGGCGAGGCGGTGGCGTGCGCCCCGGCCCCCGACGCGTG
>CAZMRP010000910.1:0-2254 GCA_964568275.1 uncultured Myxococcales bacterium | reverse complement strand
GTCGCCGCACTCGCGGCCCGTGCAGTCGGGCGTGCAGGCCACGCAGTGGCCGGTCGCGTCGCAGGCGGAGCCGGCGGGGCAGGTGCCGCAGGAGCCGCCGCAGCCGTCGTCGCCGCACTCGCGGCCGGTGCAACTCGGGGTGCAGGCCACGCAGCGGCCGCGCTCGTTGCAGACTTCGCCCGGGTCGCAAACGCCGCAGGCGGAGCCGCCGCAGCCGTCGTCGCCGCACTCGCGTCCGCCGGTGCAACGCGGGGTGCAGGTGCAGTGGCCGGTGGCGTCGCAGGTCCAGCCGGTGAGACAGGTGCCGCAGGAGCCGCCGCAGCCGTCGGGCCCGCAGTCGAGGCCGGTGCAGGCCGGAACGCAGATGCAGGTCCCGGAGAAGCCGCAGCTCCACCCCGTGGGGCAGGTGCCGCAGGAGCCGCCGCAGCCGTCGTCGCCGCAGGTGCGCCCCGTGCAGTCGGGGGCGCAGACGCAGGTTCCGGCGGGGCCGCAGGTGGTGCCGGTGGGGCAGGTGCCGCAGGAGCCGCCGCAGCCGTCGTCGCCGCAGGTGCGTCCGGTGCAGTCCGGGGTGCAGGTGCAGACGCCGGCGGTGGTGCAGGTCTCGCCGGCGGGGCAGGTGCCGCAGGAGCCGCCGCAGCCGTCGGGCCCGCATTCGCGCCCGGTGCAGCTCGGGGCGCAGACGCAGACGCCCGAGCTGTTGCAGGTCTCGCCGGCGGGGCAGGCGCCGCAGGAGCCGCCGCAGCCGTCGTCGCCGCATTCGCGCCCGGTGCAGCTCGGGGTGCAGGTGCAGACGCCCGAGCTGTTGCAGGTCTCGCCGGCGGGGCAGGTGCCGCAGGAGCCGCCGCAGCCGTCGTCGCCGCACTCGCGCCCCGTGCAGGCGGGGGTGCAGCCGCAGGCCGGCGGCCGCGTGGCCTCCCAGTCGGCGCAGTTGATGCCGAACGAGCCGGTCGTCGGATAGTCGTGGTTCGTGCCCGCGGCGTCGGTGAAGCGGAAGTAGTAGCGATGGCAGACGGACGCGGTGACCGGGACGGTGGCCGTCCAGGCGCCGTTGGTGTCCGAGCCGCGGGTGCGGGCCAACGCGTGGCAGGTCCCGTCGATGTTGACCACCGCGGACGCCGGCGCCGCCGTCGAGTACCAGTTGGCCCAGAACTGCAGCGAGGTCCCGGTCTGCGGGTAGTGCACGCCGCTGACCACGCCGGCGGGGGTGCCGGCGCCGGAGAAATCCTGGGTGAAGGTGGTCGACTCGCGGCCCACGCCGAGGGCCCGGGAGCCGCCGAGGATGTTCGCGCGGTGGCCGTTCGCCACGCGCCAGCCGCAGGCGGAGTTGGTGTCGGGCTCCCACAGCCACATGTAGAAGATCCGGTCGGGGTCGGTGTAGCCCCGCGCGATGTTCTCGGCGGACGGCGTCGTCCCGAACAGCGCCACCCGCGAGTTCCATGCGGTGCAGGTCGGACTGCAGCCCACGGCGCCGCCCACGCAGGCGCAGCTCGCCGCGCCGCTGCACGGGCCCGGGACGTAGTCGCTGCTGATGGTCGGCACCAGCGTGCAGGGCGAGGGGTGCTGCAACGACGAGCCGGTCAGCACCAGGTTCGCGCTGTGGAACCGTGCGGCGCGCGCCAGGTTGTGGTTCCACACCACGGGCGGGACCGGCGAGTAGCACGCCGCCTCGGCGCACGACGGGCATCCGGCCAGATCCGCCGCCGGGTCGCACCGCGCCCGGTTGGTCCACTGGAAGATCACCCGCTCGTGCCAGTTCGGGAACCCGTCCTGCGGCTCCCCGAGCGCCAGCTGCGTCTGCCCCAGTTCCAGCTCCGGCGCCTCGCAGCCGACGGCAAGCGTCGTCCAGGCCGCCAGCAGGACCAGCCCGATCCGTCCCGCGCACCCGATTTCGTGGACTCGCCGCATCACACCCTCCCGCGTTTCCGGACGCCACCATAGTGAACCGGTTGCCCTGCGGCGACAAGAGGCCCTCGCCCGGCCCTCGCCCGGCCGGGGCCCGACCACCAGGCCCTCGCCGACCGGGATCCCCGCCCCGCCGGCCGTCCCGACCCGCGGCGGAGGCCGTCCACGTCCCGCCGGCGAGCCCGACCCGTCGTCGGGAGCGACGGCAGGCGTTCCCGACGGACTTGCTTTCGCCCCACCGATGCATCAGATCCACCGTTTCCGCGTCTGAGCCGGAAGCTCGGCGGAGGGGGGACGGAGGGTCGGCTTGGCACGGTTCACGACACGGACGCGGCTCGTCGGCCTGGCGGCG
>CAZMRP010000909.1:0-2259 GCA_964568275.1 uncultured Myxococcales bacterium | reverse complement strand
CCGCGCCCGGAGGCCACCGCGACGCGCATCGCCGCGGGCCGGGCCGCCAGAGCGGCGTGCGCCGCCCGGCGCACCTCGTCCCCCTCCCACGCCTCGCCGCCGAACAGGCCGAGGGCCCGGTTGCCGAGCAGCGGGACGAACAGACCGCCCTGCTGCTGGACCGCGCTCTCGATCCGCGCGCGGTCCTGCACCCCCTCGGCCAGCAGCAGCGCCACCACCCGCTGCTCGCCGGGCGGGATCGACAGCGAGGCGCCCATCACCGGCAGCGACATCGTGGCGGCGAACGACAGGTCGGCCGAGGCGATCGCCTGGCCGAAGGCCTGGGCCGTCGGCCACCGCTCGTCCATCGGCTTGCGCATCGCGCGCTCGATCACCGCCGCCAGCGGCGGCGGCACCCCCGGCGCGGCCTGGGCCAGCGGCGGCGGGTCCTCCATCAGCACGGCGACCACGCTGGCCAGCGGCGTCTCGCGGGCGAAGGGGGTGCGGCCGACGACCGCCTCCCACAGCGCGACGCCCAGCGACCAGAGGTCGGTGCGGTGGTCGAGGTCGGCCTGGCCGCGCGCCTGCTCCGGCGAGAGGTACCAGGGGGTGCCGAGGACCGTCCCGACGGTGGTCAGCCGCGTCTGCTCGGCGCTCCAGACCAGGGCGATGCCGAAGTCGAACAGCTTGACGACACCGTTGCGGCACAGGAACAGGTTCGACGGCTTGAGGTCCCGGTGCACGATGCCGACGGCGTGGGCCGCGGCGAGCCCCCGGCAGACCTGGGTGCCGACGTCGGCGGCCTCGGCCGCGGACAGCGGGCCCCGGCGCAGGCGCTGTTCGAGGCTCTCGCCCTCCAGCAACTCCATCGCCAGGAACGGCGTGCCGTCGGCGGTGCGGCCGGCGTCGAACACCCGGCAGACGTTGGGGTGCTCGATCCGGATCTGCGCCTCGCGCTCGAAGCGCCGCGCCGCCTCGTGTCCCGCCGTCCCCGCGGCGTGGAGCAGCTTGACGGCGGCGGGGATCCCGCCGGGCCCCTCGGCGCGAAAGACCACGCCCATGCCGCCCTCGCCGAGCTTCGCGCCCAGCTTGAAACCCGCCAGGGTGCTCCCGGCGAGCGGCGGGGAGGCCGCGGGCGGCGGGACGCCGGGATCCGGACCGTTGGCTCCGTCGTGACTCATCCGCGACGGGGATGCTTGACCGTGGCTCCCGGCGTGTCAAGCAGGGTGGAGCCTGCGCCGGTCGACGACCGCGGACCGCCGTGGCGACGCGGCGACGAGGTCGCGGCCGCTACCGCAGGATCTCGTAGAACTCCTCGTACGGCAGCCGGGACAGGTACCTCGGCAGCTCCGCGAAGGCACGCGCGAACTCCGGGTGCCGGTGGGAGTCCTCGTGCGCCTGCTTGCTCTCCCAGTAGGTGACGAGGATGTACTTCCGCGGGTGGAACGCGAGGTCCGGCGACCGGTCGGGCAGCAGGCTGCCCAGCGGCGAGACGCCCGAGACGCGCAGGACCTTCGACCCGAGGAACCCGGGAAACGCGTCCGTGGCCTTGCAGAGGCGGAAGAGGATCTCGTGGACCTCGTCCTCGGCCTCCGGAGCGACCTCGAGGAAGTTGACGGCGCACAGGATCGGCCGTCCCCGGCGCCGGCGCAGCGAATCGTAGTCGAGCACCTTCGCGTCGAGGCCCATGCCGTTCAGGATCGAGCGGGCCAGGGCGCCGCGCCGACCGGTGGAGCAGTACACGCGCAGCTCGCGACCCTCGAGCAGCCCGTGGTGGAACGGCAGGTCGTAGAGCGGGATGTTGAGCGCCCCCGCGGCGTGTTCCCGCACGAACTCCTCCCGGCTGCGCACGTCGAGGACGAGCGGGGGACCGGCGGGCCGCGCGGAGGCTCCCGGCGCCGGACCGGCTCCGCGCTTCGGCGGCTTCGGCCGGGTACGCTTGAGCTTGGCGGTCCTTCCAGACATGTTCTCACGCTCCGGGAAGCGCACGGTGGGAGTCCCCGGCCCGACGGCGGCGGCCTTCGCCGCCGGCGACTCCGTGCTGGGCGGTCGATGCTACGGGTCGGCGCCGAGCCGGTCAATCGCGGAGGCCGGCGCGCGCGGTTGCGCAGCGCGGCGCCCGGTGGTTCAATACCGCCGCGTCGCCGCCTCGGGCGACGACGGAAGGAGTGGACGATGCGCAGCTCGGTGACCCTGGCGGTGCTGGTCGGATGGAGCGTGCTGGCGGCGGCGGCGTGCGACGGGCGCGGGCGGGCGCCGGAGGCGGCGCGGCCGGGCGGC
>CAZMRP010000908.1:0-2259 GCA_964568275.1 uncultured Myxococcales bacterium | reverse complement strand
GGCGTCCCCGCCGCCGAGCGCGTGCGCCGCGCCCTGCTCGGCTGGGCCGGCCCGCGCCGCGAGCGCGGCGAGCTGACCGACCTCGACGAGCTGCTGGTCACCGGCGGCTCGATCGCCCTCGACTTCCTCGCCGGCCTCCGCGAGCTCCACGTCGACCTGCGGCTCGGCGAGGGCGACGACCCCGCCGTCTCGCTGCGCCTCGCGCTGACCCCGGAGCCGGGCACGCCGATGGCCGCCGTCCTGCCGGCCGAGGACGCCGCCGCCGGCGACTTCCCGTTCGTCGACGACGTCGGTGCCGCGCCGCTCCAGCTGTTCCTCGCGCGTCCGGGTCCCGGAACGACCGCCGTGCGCGACCAGCTGGCCGGGGCGGTCGACCGCCTGTTCGCCCTCTTCGGACGCACCGCGCTGCCCGAGCTGACCGCCCACGTCGCCGCGCTCGGCCGCGCCGCCGGCGACCTGCTGCGCCTGCTCGACGGCCGATATCTCGACGCCTCCTGGTCCGACGACGACGACGACGGTCGGGCCGCCGGCCTCGCAGACCCGTTCCTCGGGTTGGCGCTCGGCCCGCTCCCCCGCCGGACGCTGGTCCTCGGCGTCGCGTCCCACGAGGCGGCTCGCGACGCCGCCCGACGCGCCTGCGCCGCGCTCGAGGAGCTCGGCCCGTACCTGATGGACCTCTTCGGCGGACCGCTCGACATCGGCTGCCAGCACGAGACCGCCCGCTTCGACGACGTCCCGGTGGACGTCGTCGTCGTTCGCGACCGGCTGGAGCCCTGGCAGCTGGAGGCCGGCCTCCGCCCGTTCTCCGTCGACGTCCGCTTCGCCGCCGACGCGGGCCGTCTGGTCTTCGTCACCGGCGCCGACTGGCGCGAGCGCCTCGCCGCGGCGCTCGGCCGCGGACCCGCGCCCGAGGCGCCGCTCGCCGACGAGCCGGCGTTCCGGGAGCTGCGCGAGCAGGCCCCGGCCTGGACCACGGTCCTCGGCCGCAGCGACCTGGTGTCGCTGCTGGTCCCCGAGCTGGGAGAGCTGTGCCCGGCGGCCCGGACGGCGGCCCCGACGATCCCCGTGCTCCTCCGGGGCGGCGCTCACGAGGGCGTCGGGGTCGGGGTGCTGGAGACCTCCGCGTCGTTCGCCGACGACGTCGCCCGGCTGATCGGCGTCGGCGTGTCCTGCGGAGTGCTGCCGTGAGCCTCGGTCCGCTCGAGCTGCTGGTGCTCGTCGCGGTGCTGCTGCTGGTGGTGGGTCCGACCGTCCTGCCGCGCATCACACGCAACCTCGGCAAGAGCGTCGGCTCGTTCCAGCGCGGCCTGCGCGAGGGCGAGCGGCGCGAGGAACTGCCCGGCACGCTCGAACGGGAGGACGAGGAGGAGGCGGCGGACGAGGAGGGCGACGCGGCCGGCGACGTGCCGCGCCTGCCGTCCCGGCGCCGCGCGGAGGACGAACCGCAGGAGCCCGGCGGCTGACGGGAGGAGACACGATGCTGCGACCGTTGCACGATCCTGCCGTCGGCCCGCTGCGGCTGGTCGGACTGATGTCCGGCTCCGGCTCGAACCTGCGACGGATCCTCGAACGACGGTTGGCGCTCGTCGCCGAGCGCGGCCGGTCGCCGTTCGAGGTGGTGGCGATCTTCAGCGACCGCTGGAACAGCCGCGCGACCGAGCTGGGGCGGGAGTTCGACCTGCCGGTGGTGACGCGCGACCTCGCCTCGTACTACGCCGTCCGCGGCCGGCCCCGGCGCGACCTCGCGCTGCGCGCCGAGTTCGACGCCGCGACGGTCGCCGCGCTCCGTCCGTTCGACGCCACGGTCGCCGCCTACGCCGGCTACATGAGCGTGGCCACGGCGCCGCTGCTCGAGGCGTTTCTCGGCATCAACGTCCACCCCGCCGACCTGTCGCTGGAGCGCGACGGACGGCGGCGCTACACCGGCGACCAGGCGGTGCGCGACGCGATCCTGGCGGGCGAGCGCGAGCTGCGGTCCACGACCCACCTCATCGAGCCGGAGGTCGACGGCGGCCGGCTGCTGGCGCTCTCGCCGCCGGTGCCGGTGGAGCGACCCGCCGGGTTCGACCCGGCCGATCGTGCCGCCGTGCGGCAGCTGGCGGCCGAGCACCAGGAACGGCTGAAACGGGGCGGCGACTGGGTCGTCTTCCCGCGCACGCTGGAGTGGCTGGCCGAGGGACGGATCGCCGCGGACGAGGCCGGCGCGCTGCACTTCGACGGCCGCCCGATCCCGCGCGGGGTCCGCCTGGAGGTCGACGG
>CAZMRP010000907.1:0-2264 GCA_964568275.1 uncultured Myxococcales bacterium | reverse complement strand
GTTCGCGGCCGAGCTGCCCGACCGCCTGCGCACCTCGTTCCTCGCCGCGCAGCGCGACGCGGCCGTCGACGACGGAGCCTCCCGTCCCACCTCCACCGCGCCGTCCGCGGCCCCCGGGGCCGCGGCGGCCCCTGCACCCCGCGGCGCCATCGCCGCGGCGATGGAGCAGACGATGCCGGGCGAAGCATGGTCCGCGGAAGCGCGGGCGGCGGCCGATCGACCGCTGTTCCGCCTGCTGGAGATCAACCGCGAGCTGGTCCGCGAGTCGGACGTCGGACGGCTGTTCGACGCGATCATGGACGCCGCCGTGCGCTTCACCGGCGCCGAGCGCGGGTTCCTGCTGCTGCCGGCCGACGACGGCGGGCTCGAGGTCCGCTGCGTGCGCGAGTTCAGCCAGGTCGAGCTGCCCGAGGAGCACCGCCGCTTCTCCCGCTCGATCGCCGAGCAGGTCTTCCGTGACGGACAGCCGGTGCTGACCGTCTCGGCCCAGGAGGACGAGCGGTTCGGTCGGGTGCTGTCGGTGCACGAGCTGCAGCTGCAGTCGATCCTCTGCGTGCCGATCCGCGGCCGCGAACGCACGCTCGGCGTCCTGTACCTCGAGAACCGCGTGCGCCGCGGGCTGTTCCACGAGGCGGACCGCGAGCTGCTGATGGCCTTCGGCGACCAGGTCGCGCTGGCGATGGAGAACGCCCGGCTGATCGAGGCGCTGCGGGCCCGGTCCCGCGAGCTGGAGCAGGCGCAGGCCCGCCTGCAGGACCGCTTCGAGGAGCGGGGCCGCGAGCTGGAGCAGCGCACCGAGCAGTTGCAGAAGGTGGAGCGCGACCTGGCCACGGCGCGCCGGGCCTTCGAGACGCCTCACGGCTTCCCCGGCCTGATCGGCGAGTCCCCGGCGATGCGCCGCGTCTATCACCTCGTCCGCCGCGTGCTCGACACCGACGTCCCCGTGGTGATCGTCGGCGAGAGCGGCACCGGCAAGGAGATCGTGGCGCGGGCGATCCACGAGCACGGCCTGCGCAAGAAGGGCCGCTTCGTCGCTCTCAACTGCGGCGCCTTTCCCGAGGGGCTGATCGAGAGCGAGCTGTTCGGGCACGCCCGCGGCGCGTTCACCGGCGCGGTGCGCGACAAGAAGGGCGTGTTCGTCGAGGCCGAGGGCGGCACGCTGCTGCTCGACGAGATCGGCGACATGCCCGCCAAGATGCAGACCGACCTGCTGCGCACGCTCCAGGAACGCAAGGTCCGGCCGTTGGGCTCGAACCGCGACCTCGCCGTGGACGCCCGCGTCCTCGCCGCCACCCAGCAGCCGCTCAAGACGCTCGTCGACCAGGGCCGCTTCCGCGAGGACCTGTTCTACCGGCTGTCGGTGGTCGAGATCCCGATCCCGTCGCTCCGCGAGCGGCTGGACGACCTGCCGCTGCTGGTCGACCACTTCCTCACGGCCTTCGCCGCCCGCTTCGCCTGCGCCCGCAAGTCGGTGTCCCGCGAGGCGATCCGGCTGCTGATGACGCTGCCCTGGCCCGGCAACGTGCGGCAGCTCGAGCACGCGATCCTCAACGCCTGGGTGCTGGCCGAGGGCGACGTCCTGACCCCGGACGACTTCGGCACGTCGATGGCCGGCGCACCGTCCGCCGCCCTGCCCACCGCCTCCAGCCCGGTGGCCAGCCGGGCGCTGTTCGAGGCCTCCGAGCGCGAACGGATGCTCGAGGCGCTGCGCGGCGCCCGCTGGAACAAGACCCGCGCCGCCGACAACCTCGGCATGCCCCGCCGCACCTTCTACCGCAAGCTCGAGCGCTACGGCATCGATCGGTAGCTTGACGGGCGGGCCGGGTTCGGGGACAACCCGGCCCGCGGAGGTGCTCCGTCCGATGAGCGACGCCCACGTCACGCAGATCGCCGGCGAGCTGGGGCTCGCCGCCGCCCGGGTGCAGGCCGCGGCCGGCCTGTTGGCCGAGGGCGGCACCGTGCCGTTCATCGCCCGCTACCGCAAGGAGGCCACCGGGTCGCTGGACGAGGTGGCGCTCGCCGCGATCCGCGACCGGCTGGCCCAGCTCGCCGAGCTGGACAAGCGCCGCGCGGCGATCCTCGGCTCGCTCGAGGAGCGCGGCCTGCTCACCGACGAGCTGCGCGCCCGGGTGCTCGCCGCCGCGACGCTCGCCGCCCTCGAGGACGTCTACCTGCCGTTCCGGCCCAAGCGCCGCACCCGCGCGATGCTGGCCCGCGAGCGCGGCCTCGAGCCGCTGGCCGAGCGGCTGTGGGCCCAGGACCCC
>CAZMRP010000906.1:0-2268 GCA_964568275.1 uncultured Myxococcales bacterium | reverse complement strand
CGAGCGCGCCCAGGCGCTGGTGCTGCACGAGGCCACGGACGCCGGGGCGCTGCGCTACCGCCGCCGCCTCACGCCGCACGTGGTGCTCCCCGAGCCGGTCGACCTCGACGACTACCACTGGGAGCAGTTCGTCCCCGGCCGCGTGCCCGCCGTGCTGGTGCTCGACCCCGGCCTCGACGAGGCGGCCCGCGCCGCCATCGACCAGGCGCTGGCCGCCATCCCGGGTCCCGTCGTGCGCTGGCTCGACCTGCAGCGCGCGCGCCTGCGGGTCGAGGGACGGACCGAGCCGCTGTCGCTGGCCGCGTGGTTCTCCGGAGCGACCGACCGGACGGTGCCGCTGCGCGTCGCCGCCCGCGCCGCAATCAACGCCGCCGACGTCGTCGTGATTCCCCACGCCGCCGTGCTCGACACCGCCGGCGGCACCACCTCCTGCCGCCGCTGGGGCGTGCTCCAGGCGACCGCCTGCCGCCGACCCGTGGTGCTGTCCGAGGGTCCCGGCGTCCCGGCGCCGTCCGGCCTCGGCGAGCACCTGTTCCGGTTCCCGTCCGGCGACTGGCCCGCGATGGCCGACCTGGTGCGTTCCTTGCTGTTCCACCCGACCAAGGCGATCCAGGTCGCCGAGCGGGCGCGCCGGCGGGTCGAGTCCGAGTTCGCCGCCACCGACTTCCGCCGCCGCCTGCGCGCGATCTACGCCGGCCTCGTCGAGCAGGAGCCCGGCGTCCCGCGCGCGGCGCCGATCCGACTGGAGCGACCCGCATGAACCGCGAGCGCAACACCCCGACGCCGTCCGAGCGCGACAACCTCACCGTCTGGGACGGCCGCCGCGAAGGCTGGTACGAGGTCTACTACCTCAAGTTCAACCACCGCGCCTCCGGCGCCGCGGCCTGGATTCGCTACACGCTGCTGGTCCCCCGGCCCGACGGCGGGGTCCCCGTCTCCGAGCTGTGGGCGATCGCCTTCGATCCCCAGGACCCGTCCCGCAACCTGGCCCTCAAGCGCACCCGGCCGCTCGACCCGACCGCCATCGGCCGCGACCGCTTCGACTTCCGCGTCGGCGCCGCCCGGCTGCAGCACGGCGCCGCCCGCGGGTCGCTCGAAGGCCCCGCCGGGCGGCTGGCCTGGGAGCTGGCCTGGGACCCGCCGCACGACTCGTTCCGGCCGTTCCCCCACGAGGCGATGTACCGGCTGCCGCTGCCCAGGACCAAGTGGCTGGTGCCGAACCAGGACGTCGCGTTCCGCGGCACGCTGCGCTGGAACGACCGCGTCCTGGAGTGCACGGGCGAGCCGGGCCAGCAGAGCCACCTGTGGGGCACGCAGCACGCGGACCGCTGGGTCTGGGGCCACGCCGGGCTGTGGGCCGACGGCGCCGACGCCTCCTGCGAGTGCCTGACCTCGCGGCTGCGCTTCGGTCCCGTCGCCACCCCCGACCTGACGTTGCTGCTGCTGCGCCTCGACGGCCGCTGGCGCCGCCTCAACGCGCTGTGGCGCGCGCCGTTCCAGCGCGTGCGGGTCGACCTGCCGAACTTCCTGTTCGACGCGGCGGGCGACGGCCTGCGCGTGCGCGGGCGCGCCTCGGCGCGGCTCGCCGACCTGGTCGGCGTCGAGTACACCGACCCCGACGGCGCCCACCTGTGGTGCTACAACACCAAGGTCGCCGACCTGACGCTCGAGGTGCGGGACGAGCGGGGAGCGCAGCGCACGCTGCGCGCCGACCGCACGTTCGCCCTGGAGTTCGTGCAGCGCACGCGCGACCCGCGGATCCCCGTCCGGATCTAGTCGCAGGCGGGCGTCGCGGCGTGGCAGACCGCGCAGGTCTCCGGGGAGGCGGCGCGCACCCCGGCGCAGCTGCGGCGCCACCCGCGTCCGTGCGGACGCACCGTGGCATGGCAGGTCACGCAGTCCCGCCCCGCGTGGCACGAGACGCACGACGCGAGGTTCCGGCGCGCCTCGCGGGCGTGCAGCTCCGGGCGCAGCGCCCAGGTCTCGCCGTGCAGCGACGCGCCGCGCGGGACCTCGCGGCCCAGCTGCGGCGAATCGAGCGTCGCGCCGGCGCGACGGTGGCACGACAGGCACGTTTCCTGCCCGCGGTGACAGGTGCCGCACTCGAGGTCGGCCCCGCGACTCGCCGGCCCGTGGGCCGAGACCCACCCCGCGGGGTGGAACCGGCGCTCGAGCGCCGCCCCGAGGTGGCAGCCCTCGCAGAACGACCCGTCGTGGCAGCTCTCGCAGGTCGCGCGCCGCGTCCGCGCCGGCACCGCGTGGTCGACG
>CAZMRP010000905.1:0-2269 GCA_964568275.1 uncultured Myxococcales bacterium | reverse complement strand
CCTGCTCCACCGCGGCGCAGGCGGCGACGAGGGCCGTCGCGGTGCAGCCGAGGCCGGTGACGCGGCCCATCAGCGGATGGCCCCCCTCGATCAGCAGCGTCCGCCGACCGTCGGTGACGACGTCCACCTCGCCGGTGACGGCGACGGTGCATCCCGTGGCGAGGGCGAGGGCTGCGGCCGGCACGGCGGCCTCATGGCTTGCGTGCAGGCTGTCGACGCCCTTCGGCGCGTCGGCCGAACGGTCGCCGGCGATGGCGAGGATCTCGCTGGCGTTGCCGCGCACCACCGTGGGCCGCAGCGCCAGGAGGTCGGCCGCGGTGCGGGTCCGAAGGCGCGTCGCGCCGGCGCCGACGGGGTCCAGCACCCACGGCTTCCCCGTCCGACCGGCGGCGGCGGCGGCCATCCGCATCGCGGCGATCCAGGGCGACGACAGGGTGCCGATGTTGATCACCAGGCTCGACGAGAGGGCGACGAACTCCTCCACCTCGTCGGTGGAATGCACCATCGCGGGCGAAGCCCCGAGGGCGAGCAGGGCGTTGGCCGTGTTGTTCATCACCACGTAGTTCGTGATGTTGTGCACGAGCGGCCCGCGCTCGCGGACCCGGTCGATGACGGAGTACAGCGTGTCGATGTCCATCCGGGGCTCCAAGGGGCGGCGGTGTCGCCACCCCAGTCCACCTTCGGCCAGGGTCCGAAGGCTGTCCCGGCCTCCCGCGCCTGTCAAGTCGTGAGTCTCCCGTGAGTCCCAGCCGTCGTGCAGCCCGCCCCTTGCCGCGTCGGAGAACCTGTTCGGTGGCCGCGGCGTCGCCGGCGGCCGTCGCCTCGCCGTCGGCGCAGCTCGCTTCCGAGCAGGTCGTGGAAGCTGCGTCGCGGAACGGCCTCCGGTGGAGCTGCTGCCGTCGTTCGTGCTGTGACCGCGGAGCCGCGGGTTCGTCGAATCGAGGCCCTGCCGATCACAGACCGCAGGCCAGGCTGGAACGAGCACCAGCCTCGTCCCGCACCTCCGCCGCCTCCGCCGCGCGGCCGAGGCGCTCGAGCAGCCGGGCCAGGTTGCCGCAGGCGAGGGCCGAGCGCTCGCACGGTTCGCGGTACAGCGGCAGCGCGGCCTCGAAGTCGCCGGCCAACTCGAGTTGCACCGCCAGGTGGTCGCAGGCCGGCGATGCGCCGCCGTCGCACAGTTCCCGGAACGTCACGCGGGCGGCGTCCGGAGCGAGCAGCTGCCACAGCTCCGAGCAGCCCCGCCCGGCCGTGCACTCGGCCCGCAGGACCTCGAGCGCCTCGTCCTGGTGACCCGCCCGGGCCAGCAGGACACCGAGCGGCGTGCAGCCGTAGATCCGGTCGCTGCCGCAGCCTTCCCGACGGACGTCGATCGGCTCCTCGACGCGGCCGCCCGCGGTGCAGGCCGCCTCCAACCGCCGCTCGGCTTCCGCCGCGACCGACCGGTCGTGCTTCGTCGGCGGCACCCCGCGGCGCAGGACAACCCGCCGTCGAGACGACGGCGGCCACCGCGCACGCGACGACAAGTCCGGCCCGCATCGGTCTCTTTTCGCCGAGCGGCTTCGTCTGCCGCTCGAATCCCGCGGCCGGGCGACGGCGCCGCCGCTCGGTCGTCACCGCGCCGGGCGGGCGAGCAGCAGGTCGACCAGCACGCGGGCCGCTTCACGGTCGTCGTCGTCGGGCGGCACTTCGCCGCCTTCGATTTGCTCGATCAGCCGCTGCTCGACCTGCCATCGCCCCTCGACCGGCGCCGCCTGCAACTCCGCCACCCGATCGAACAGCAGCAGCTCCCGCTCGAACGTCGTTCGGGCGTCGGAGGCCGCTTCCTCGCTCACGACGCCCTGCTCCGTCAGCTCCTTCAGCGTCGCGAGCCGCTCGAGGATCGCGCCCCGCCCCTCCGCCAGCCGCGACCCGGCGACGGTCATCCGGTAGCAGGTCATCCCCGCGCTGGAGCGCCAGACGTGGAACGCCGCCTCGTCGAAGGCCGCCACCAGCCGCTCGGCGATCGCCGGCCGCAGCTCGCCGGCCGCGGTCAGCTCGTCGCTCGCCGCCCGGTGCTCGGCCTTCCGCCGGTCGCGCTCCGCCTCGCGCTGCTCGTGCGGCACGGTGTTCCGATCCTCCCGGGCCTGCCAGGCGAGCAGCCCGTACCAGCAACCGCGCACCCGCTCCCAGGCGGTCCGGCCCACAACCGCGGGCGCCTCCGGCACGGCCGACGTGTCGTCCGGCGGCGCGGGCCCCGGGTCCGCCGCAACATCCGCCGGCTCCTCGCCCG
>CAZMRP010000904.1:0-2273 GCA_964568275.1 uncultured Myxococcales bacterium | reverse complement strand
GCGGCGACTTGAAGTTCGGCCACAGCCCCCGCTGGTTCGGGTACGGCAGCATGTAGTACCCGCGCCACAGCCGCCCGAGGTGGATCAACGGGAACCGCCCCGCCGTCAACACGGCGAACACCGTCATCCCCTCGGCCGCCCGGAAGATCGACGTCCGCCAGCGCGCCCGGAGCAGGAACAGGATCGCCGAGATCAGCGTGCCGGAGTGCGCAATACCGACCCAGAACACGAAGGTCGTGATGTACAGCGCCCAGCCCACCGGGTTGTTCTTGATCGTCGCCCCCATCCCGGTCTCGAGCTGGTAGGCCCAGGCGATGCCCGCCGCGACCACGGTCGACACGCACAACCCGAGCAGCACGGTGTAGATCGGCCCGGGACGGGTCATCGCCCGCAGGACCTTGTCGGCCACGTCGCGGTAGGTCAGCGCCGCCATCGGACCACCCGCTCCAGGTACGTCACACCCGGCTTCGTCCCCAACTGCCCCAACACCTGGTACGCCCGCTCGGAACGCGCCAGCCGCCCCGCCTCGCTCGCCGGGTCGAGCAGATCCCCGAACACGATGGCCCCCGTGGGACAGGTCTGCGCGCAGGCCGGACGCACCTCGCCGTCCCGCAGCTCACGCTCCTCCAGCCTGGCCCGCTCCTCTGCTTCCCGGATCCGCTGCACGCAGAACGTGCACTTCTCCATCACCCCCGTCGAACGCACCGTGACGTCCGGGTTGAGCTGCAGGTCCAGCGGCTCCGGATACGGATACTGGAACCAGTTGAACCGCCGCACCTTGTACGGACAGTTGTTGGCGCAGTAGCGGGTGCCGACGCAGCGATTGTAGATCTGCGCGTTCAGCCCCTCCGGCGTGTGGTACGCCGCGAACACCGGACAGACCGCCTCGCACGGCGCGCTGTCGCAGTGCTGGCACAGCATCGGGACCAACAGCGGGATCGGCCGGCCCGCCGGGTCCCGCTCGTAGTACACGTGCAGCTGCAGCCAGGCCATCTCCCGGCCGTAGTCCACGGCCTCCGCGCCCACCACCGCGATGTTGTTCTCCGCCTGGCAGGCCACGATGCACGCCGAGCAGCCGGTGCAGCGGTCGAGGTCGATCACCATCCCCCAGCGCCGCCGGTGCGGATGAGCGCCGTACATGTCGACCAACGCCGACGGCAGCTCGGGATGCGGGTGCGGCTGCGGCAGCTCGAGGTTCCGGGCCCGGGCGATCCCCCGGCCGTGCTGCTCGAAAGTCCGCGTCTCGCGGCACAGCCGCACCCCGCGCTCCGCCTTGCGCAGCTCCACCGCCAGCCCCGCGCCCGCGACCCCCGCCCCGTCCACCAGCGCCTCGGGGCCCAGCAGACGCCGCGGCGCCTGCGCCGCGCCGCCGACTCCGCCGTCCAACGGCACCGCCACCGCGTCGGGATGCACGACCGCCCGCACCAGCACCGGCAGCACGATCGCCCCGACCGCCGTCCGCAGCTCGACCGCGTCGCCGTCGCCCACGCCCAGCTTCCCCGCCAGCTCGGGATGCAGCTCCGCCGGCGCGCCCCACACCGCCGCCGTCGTCGGCTCGGGCAGCTCGTCCAGCCACCCCCCCACCGCCCGCTCGCCCCGCCCCGACCGGATCGGCGCGAACGGCGCCAGACGCACGACGTCCGGACCCGGAACGGCCGCCGCCAGCTCGCGCAGCCCCTGCCAGGCGTTGGGCGCCACGACGAGCGCCCCCGACGTGGTCTCGACGAAATCCCCGCCGCGGCGCTGGGCCTCGCGGAACCCCTGCTCCGCCGCCGAGCCCGTCACCCCCCCGGCCCGCTCCGCGCGCCGCCGCCGGACCAGCGCCTCGAAGGACTCCGCCTCGGGCGCGACCTGCGCCGCGACCCCGGCGTCCCGCGCCAAACCGATCAACACGTCGCCCGCGCTTCGCGTGTCGAACAGCGGCGGCACCACCGGCTGCAGCAGCCCGACGATCCCCGCCCACGGCGCGTAGTCGCCCCAGTCCTCCAGCGGCGTGTGCGTCGGCAGCGCCAGCCGCGCCAGCTCCGCCGTGGCGTCCGGCTGCGCGTCGAGCGTGACCAGCGCGGGCACGCGGCGCAGCGCCCCCTCCACGTCCAGCCCGGCCGGGAGGTCGAACACCGGATTGGCACCGGCCACGATCAGCACGTCGAGCTCGCCCGCCCGCGCCCGCTCGAGCAGCCGGCGAAGGTCGGCCTCCGGCGACACGGTCGCCAGCGCGCTCGTCGCGCCGAGCGACAACGCCTGGTCGTAGGCCCCGAGCGCCTGGGCCAGCA
>CAZMRP010000903.1:0-2281 GCA_964568275.1 uncultured Myxococcales bacterium | reverse complement strand
CCAGAGTTCCGTCCACGGGGGTCACTGAAGTTGGGATCGGAAGCGCAGCGGGCGGCGTTGGGCGTCGCCGGGTAGGACAAGGTCCCACCGGTTGAGGACGTCGCAGAGGACCGGGAACGCCTCCTGCTCGTCGTCGCGCCCGATGGGGACCAGGGTGACCCGGATCTCGCTGGCGGCCAGTCGCACCCGCCCGGGCGCCGCGAACAGGTTGGCCAACGCCTTCTTCGCCTCGGCCGGCTTGCGCAAGTGCGGGGCGAGCGTCGCCGCCAACTCGCTCTCCGCGTTGGCGCAGGCGATGCGCAGCGTGTCCAGCAGCGTCTTGTAGTCGCCGGGGTGGTACACCAACTCGTCGGCCAACTCCGTCTCGGCGAGCGGCGCGTGCGTCGGGGTCGACGGCCGCAAGGCCTCCAGCCGCTCTTGCTCCACCAACGACTGGGACAGCATCTGCTCCCACCGCAGCCGCGATGGCGAGCGCTCCGGCAGCCGCGCCAGCTCGCGTCGGGCCTCTCCTTCCACGACGCGCGCCATGCGCAGCGCACGGTCGAGGCGACGCCGCGCCGGATTCGGAATCACCGTGTCCGGCGGGTAGTGCTCGACCTTGCGCCGGTCCAGTTGGTTGATGCCCCACCGCTCGGCGCCGTGCTTGAACGCGTTCTCCTGGACCCACCGTCCGCTCATGACCTCGACCAGTCGGACCGCCAGCTCCTGCGAGGACGCCAGAAGGTTCACTTGCCGGCCGTCCGCCGTCCGCAGCGCAATCCGCCGGACGCGGCCACGACCACGACCGAGGTTCCGCAGCCGCTCCTCCCACAGGCCGTACTCCTCGTCCCCCACCCGGATGGTCTGGGTGAACGCGGTCGCGGACAGCAGCGGATACGGCCGCCGCTCGTAGGTCACGAACTCGAACCCGTGATCGCGCAACGCCGCCAGCTGCTCCGGGTACGCGCCGGCCCGGTCGAACGCCACCAGGATCCGTTGCTCGCGTCCGAGACCCATTCGGAGGATCTGCGTCACCGGCAAAAGGAAGTCGGTCAGCGGCGCGTGGTCGGGCGACTCGAGCCGGAACACCGCCCGGCCATCCTCGTCGTGGACGAAGTAGTCGGTGCAACCTGGCACCACCCGCTTGTCCTGCATCCGCCAGCCGCGGCGCGTGGTGTACTGCCCGGTGTACCGGCGGAGGTGGTTGTCCACGTAGTACACGGCCGGCTCGGCCGCCTCCGCGGCGGCGGCGGACAGGTACCGGCCCGTCATGTGCAGCATCAGGCGCGCTCCGCGTTCCTCGTCCACGAACCGCTTCAGCACGCGCCGCACCCAACTCTCCGACGGAGCGCCCCGCGCCCGCAGCAGGACGTCGGCGCTCGGCGCCTCCAACCGCCGCACCCCCTCGACGCACCGCTGTCCGAGGGCCAACGCCGCCGCCACGGCGTCCAACGCCAGCCGCAACGACGGCCAGGCCTGCTCGGTCCCGCACTCCCGCTGTGCCGCTTCGTACACCCCCTCCCGCTCGAGCAGCCCGAGCAGAATCCACGTCCCCAGGTGGCGCACGTCGCGGCCGGAACGTACCGGCGCGGCCGCGTCCAACTCATCAACGGCCGGCTCCTCCTGCGGCGCGATCGCCGCCGGCACGACGAACAGCTCGGCCTGCCTCGTCGTGGCATCCGCCACCGGCGCCGTCGCGGTCTCCGAGCGCATCCGCTTCCAGTCCCGATACACGCGCCGGACCGTCGTCTTGCTGATCTTCAGCCGGCGACCGGTCTTCTTCGCCGCCGCAGGAACTCCCATCCCGGCCTCGAACAGCGCGAACAGCTGCGCGCGGACCTTCGCGTCGGCCTTCGGTCGGCTGCCGCCGGGACCGCGACGCGGGATTCCGGCCTCGCCCTGCGCCTCGTAGCGCCGCCGGATCCGTCTCAGGTGCTCATCGGTGATCCCGAACGCCTCGGCCAGCTTGCCCTTGCGGAACGACCGCTCACCGGACAAGCCGAGGACGACGGTGTTGCGGATGCCGCGCTCCCCTGGACCGAACTCGCCGACCAACCGGCCGTCCACGAAGACCCGACAACGTCCATCGTCGCCGTGCTCGACGCACGCACGGCCGGCGAACCAGTACATGCCTTTCTGTGGTCCAGCGTCGACTCCGGGTAACATCATCGCTGCGCTGTTGCTCATGGCACAGACAGGACGCCTGGGCGACAGAAATATTCCCACCTATCATTGGAGCGTCGCCGATTTCCGAAGTGACGGGAATCCTATGGCTCACTGATCACGGCTGACGGAACTCTGG
>CAZMRP010000902.1:0-2282 GCA_964568275.1 uncultured Myxococcales bacterium | reverse complement strand
TGCAACAGCGGCAGCCCGTCGGTGCCGCAGACCGTCGTCGTCTCGGACAGCACCCCCACCAGCACGTCGATCTCGCCGTCGCCGTCCGCGTCCCCCACCTCGACCCGCGCCCCGTGCCGCTCGCCCGCGTCGCCCCGCAGCCCCGTCCAGCCGGCCCACACCAGCTTCGGCGCCGCCGGCCGACCCGTCAGCACCACCAACGCCTCGTACGTCGCGTTCGCGTCGTCGCGCAGCGTCACGTGCCCCAGCCGCGCGTTCCGCGGCCCCGTCAGCAGCTCCGCCGTCGCACCCTGCATCGCCGTCGGCGCCCCCTCGGGCAGCTCCAGCCGCACCGGCTCGCCCGCCGCCCCCTCCGGCACGCCGACCACCAGCGCCGCCGGCGGCCCCGCGTCGAAGGCCACCGTCCGCTCGCCGCGACCGTCCAGGTCGAGCGTCGCCGTCTGGGCCGGCGCGGTCGCCGGCAGGAGGAGCGCGGTCGCGAACACCGTGATGCCGATGCGCAGGGTCTTCATGGCCGGGGAGAGTACCAGGGGAGGGGGGGAATTGGGTCGACGTTTTTGGCCGTTGACGTCCGCCCGTTGGTCGTGGACGGCCGGACCCGTGGTACAGTGCGTCTCTCGGGTTCGCCGGGGCGGACCGCGGGGAGACCACAGCGGGATGGACGACGTCTGGACCCCCTTCGCCGCGCGGCTCGAGGCCGAGCTGCGCCGGATCGTCGCCGGCGTCGAGCCCGGACCGCAGGCCTGGCGGGACGCCGTCGCCGGCGTCCGCGCCCTGCTCGACTCCGGCGGCAAACGCATCCGCCCCCGCCTGTTCCTGCTCGCCTTCCTCGGCGCCGGCGGCCGCGAGCCCCACGACGGCCTCGTCCGCTTCGCCGCCGGCATCGAGCTGCTCCACACCTGCATGCTGGTCCACGACGACGTGATGGACGGCTCGACCCGGCGCCGGGGCGTGCCAACCATCCACGAACTGCTCCGCCAACGCCTCGGCCGCACCGACGACCGCGCCGCCCAGGGGCTCGCCGTCGTCCTCGGCGACGTCCTGGCGACGCTGGCCACCGAGGCGCTCTCCGGCCCCGACCTCGACCCCGACCGCGGCCGCCGCGCCCGCGCCGCCCAGTTCGACGCCATGAAGGACGCCGGCGTCGGCCAGCTCCTCGACCTGGTCCACGGCGCACGCCCGATCGAGCGGGTCGCCGAGGACGAGATCCTCGAGGCGTACCGCGGCAAGACCGCCTCGTTCTCCTGCCGCGCGCCGCTCCAGTCCGGCGCGATCCTCGCCGGAGCGGGTGAGGCCGCGGTGCAAGCCTACGGCGAGTTCGGCCTGGCCCTCGGCACCGCCTTCCAGATCCGCGACGACCTCGTCGGCCTGCTCGGACCCGACGAACGCACCGGGAAGTCCTCCGCCGACGACGTTCGCGAGGCCAAGAAGACCCTGCTCCTGCGCGCGACCTGGGAGCGCGCCGCCGCGCCGCAGCGCGAGTGGCTCGAACACACCGTCGGTCGCGACCCGTCGCCGGAAGACGTCGAACGCCTCCGCGCGCTGTGCCGCGACACCGGCGCGGTGGCCGAGGTGGAACGCCGGATCGAAACGCTGACCGCGCACGCGCTCGACGCCCTGCGCGCCGCCGCGCCCGTCGAACCGTGGGGCGCCGAGCTCGCCGCGCTGGCCGCGTGGCTCCAGTGCCGGCAGGAGTAGACCAGGAGCAGACCCATGGCCTTGACCCCGGACGAACGCGAATACGTGGTGAAGTCGGTGCTGCGGATCCTCAAGGACGCCAACCGCGACGAGATCCTCGCCGCCCTGCGCCGGGAGCTGGAGCAGGCCGAGGCCGAAGAGCCGCGCGAGACGCTCGACCTGGATGCCGTCGTCCTGGCCGTGGCCCAGGCCTGCCGCCCGCGGATGCCCGCGCCGCGCCGCCGCAACGCGACGTGATGCCCGAAGGCGATGCCGCCCCGGCGCGTCCGCGCCCCTGGTTCCTCCGGGTTTCGCTCGGCATCGCCGTCCTCCCGCCCGCCGCCCTCGCCGTGGCGCTGCTCGGCCTGCACCCCTCGCTGCTCGCCGTCCCCGCCTGGCGCGCCCTGCTCGGTCTCCCCGCCGCCGCCCTGCTCGTCCTCGTCTCGACGCTCCTCACGACCCGCAAGGGCCCCGCGTTCGCCCTGCGGGTGTGGCCCGTCGCGCTGGCGGCCCCGCTGCGCCGCCCGCCGCCGCCGCTCCGCTGGGCGCACCTGCTGCTCGCGGCCACCGGCGAGGAGCTGCTGTTCCGCGTCCTCGGCCTGTAC
>CAZMRP010000901.1:0-2284 GCA_964568275.1 uncultured Myxococcales bacterium | reverse complement strand
ATGCCCGCGGCGTCCTCATCGGCCCCACCCCGTTCGGCTACGAGCGCGTCAAGGGCGGCGAGGGCGCCGGGCGACTCGCCGTCCACCCCGTCGAGGGTCCGGTCGTCGCCGAGGTCTTCGCCGGCCGCGCCGAGGGCAAGACGTTCGCCGACCTCGCCGACCTGATCGACGCTCGGTGCCCGCGCGCCGACGTCAAGGCGACCTCGACCACGCAGGCGGCACGGAGCATCCGCGGGCGGGTCGACGTCGGCGACCGCAGAAAGCCAGACGTCATCGGTGGCGGAGCCTGCCACGCAGCCGAAGGCACCCCACCCCTCGGGAGAGACGTCCATCCACCCTTCTCCGTCCCATCGCATCAGGATGCCCCGCAGCTCGGGGCGTACCTCCGCCCCTGCGACCCAGACGTCGTTGTGGCCGGAACCCCAGATCGAAACCCACCGCCAGCCATCATGGAAGGGCAGGATCTCGCACCAGAGTTGTTCGTCGGTTCGGCCGTCGCAATCATCGTCCTCGTCGTTGCAGACTTCTGGACCAGTTGGAATGCAGCCGTCCGCAGCCGAGTCGTCCGAGATGCTGTCCCCGTCCAGCCCATCTTCGAAGCTCTCGCCCGTCCCATCTTCGACGTCAGTAGCATCGCCCAAGAGGGTCGTTCCGCCGTCACAGGCGAACAGCACGCAGCAGGTGAGCCCGCCAGCAAGGCCGACCAGGGACCGGCACCGGCCAAGCTGGACGCGCCGAAGCGTGGCGGTGAGCAGGGAGGCCAGCGGACCAGCGCTCATGGTTCGAGCGAATCGGCCTTCGCCGCTGGTGCTGCAAGGAGTTCCGCGTCACGGCGCACCACAGCGCACTCCGCCGAATCGAGCACGATGCCCCCGCGGGGAGGCGTCGCGACGTTCATGAGTTTGGTCGTGTCGGTCGACCAGTCGTCGCTCAGGTCGAGGTCGTGTCCAACCTCGTGGGCCAGGACCCGACGGGCGCCGAATCCAAGACTGGCTCTCTCGATGGCCTGCAGGCTGACGATGGTGGTCCGATCGGAGCCGTGCCAGGAGAATCCCCACCCCCCGACCCCCGCCATCCATCCAGCAACGAAGACGTTCACCCGTCCGGGGATAGCGCGAGCCGTGACCTCGCTGCTCGGCCACGCCAGGGTGTCGTCGAGCAAGTCCTGGTCGCTGGCCGCGAGCAGATCAGCGTGATGCACGACCTGTACTTCGAAGCCAACGCTGCACTGACCGAAGACGACGTCGACGCGATCCAACTGCCGGGCGAGATTCGGCTGGGAAGACCCGGCAGAGGTCTCGTATCGCCACGGTCGCCAGGACGTGTACTCCGTGTACAGGCGATGCCAGGGCTCGACCCCCGGCTCCGATACCCAGGCCTCGTGCATGTCCCAAGGTCGGAACACGCCGAACCACTCGAGGGCAGTTTCGTCGTCGATGACGTAGGCCCCGTTGCGGTCGACCCCGATGTGAACCGTGACCGGAACGACGAGCAGCGAAGGGTCGACGTCGAAGACCATGATACCGGCGCGCTCGTAAGGCGGGTCATCGCGATACTCTGGGTTGTGGCGGATGACCACGACGTTCGGTTGGGAACGGTCGAGCGGAATCCCCTCCGCAACGAAGGCGACTCGAGCCCAGTTCTGGTCGAGTACCTCCTCAGTCCCCGGGATGAGCCGCAGCAGTCCGGTCGGCTGCTGCGCGAGGGACTCGTTCACCCAGTAGATGTGCTCCAACTCCACGTCCCAGGTTGTCGGCGCGAACCAGGAGCACGATTCGTAGCGGCACATCGTCGTGGCGGTGTCGACCCACGCGACCCCTTTGTCGGTCCATCGATGGGGAACCACGACTCGTCCCGCGATGAAGCCCGTTCGGTAGGGCCAAGCCAGCGGATTCCCGCCCCAGGGTAGATCCGTTGCACCAGCCCACTCTCGTCCGGGCGTGTTCTCGAACGTGAAGTCAGGGTGAGATGGATGCACGAACTCCCTGGTGCAGACACCTTGCAGCGGAACCAGGAGCAGAAACGCTGCGCACCTTAGATGAATGGTCATCTAGCCCTCCCCTTGGCGCCGCGCGAGTCGGCGACTGTTGCCGAATCCGTCTCGGGTTGCCAGCCTCCTGATCAAGAAGAAGGGTACCGCGCCCACGTCCGCCGCGCAAGCCGACCACGGCAGACCGACCATGGTAACCCATCATCGCTGTCGAAGTAGGAGAAGACCCTGATCGGCGAGGCCGGAGCCTGTCAACGAGAATGAGACACCTGCCGGTCGCATTTACTGTAGCGC
>CAZMRP010000900.1:0-2288 GCA_964568275.1 uncultured Myxococcales bacterium | reverse complement strand
GGCCTGGCAGACGATGCGGCCGCCGTGGTGGTGCACGACCGCCTGGCACACCGCCAGCCCCAGCCCGGTGCCGTCCGGCTTGGTCGTGTAGAACGGCGCGAAGATCCGCCGCAGCTGCTCCGGCGGAATCCCGGGTCCCTCGTCGGTCACCGCCACCCGCACGTAGCGCCCGGGGTCCAGCGGCAGGCCCGCCTCGGACGTCACCGTCACGTTGGCGACGCCCACGCGGATCCTTCCGCCGTCGGGCATCGCCTGGGCCGCGTTGAGCAGCAGATTGGAGAACACCTGCCCGAGCTGCACGGGGTCGGCCAGCACCGGCCAGGCCTCGTCCGCCCCCAGTACCTCGCAGACCACCCGGGGATGCGCGTCGAGCACCACCCGGGCGGACTCCAGCACCTCGGCCAGCCGGACCGGCGTCCGCTGCGAGCGCTCGCCCCGCGACAGCCCCAGCAGCCGGCGCGTCAGGTCTCGCGCCGACACGATCGCCTTCTCCGCCTCGGCCAGGTCGTTCGCCGCACCGCTGCCCACCGGCAGCAGCTCGCGGGCCATCCCCAGGTGGCCGAGGATCACCGCCAGCAGGTTGTTGAAGTCGTGCGCCACGCCGCCGGCCAGCAGCCCGAGCGCCTCCAGCCGCTCCGCTCGCGCCAGCTCGGCCTCCAGGGCCAGCCGCCGGCGCAGCTCCTCGTCCGTCCGACGCGAGACGTGGAAGAACACGAAGAACGGCACGAACAGCACCTCGAAGTAGTCCTCGAACACATCGAGCGCCGGCCGGCCCAGGCCGTGCTCGCACACGTTGGAGAACGCCACCAGCGCGTACAGCCCGCAGCCGAGCGCCAGGAACGTCCGGCTGCGCGCGTCGAGGTGCTCGCCGCGCAGGAACACCAGCACGACGAGGGCGACGAGGAACCCGGCGCCGGACACCGCGTCGAGCGCCGCGACCAGCAGCTCAGCGTCCATCGCGATGCGCTCCCGCCAGGGACACGGCCCCCGCGGCGAACGACAGCCCCGCGCCGGCGTATGCCACGTGCTCCGCGAGGTTCAACGCCGTCGGCCAGAACAGCCCCTCCAGCACCGTCGCGGTCCAGGCCACGCAGAGCAGCACGAAGCCCAGGTCCAGCCAGCGCACCCAGACCGGCCGCGGCCCGCGGAACTGCACCAACAGGATGACCAGCGCTCCCAGCGCGACGACCAGGTTCAGGATCTCGCTCGGTTGAACGTCCACATTCCCCCCCGACCCGTTCAGAAGACCATCCCGAAGGACACCGGCGGTCCCAGCCGAAACGACGCGCGGTCCGTGTCGTCGGGAGCCTCGTCGTCCCACAGGCTCGCGCGGTGCAGCCAGGGCACGGCCCAGCCGACGAGCGCACCGACCGCCGCGCCGACCAGCACGTCCGACAGGTAGTGCCGGTCGGCCGCGATGCGCAGGTAGCCCGTGCCGAGCGCCATCAGCCCGCCGACGACCCAGAGGTAGGGCGCCGTGTCGTAGCCGCGCAACGTCGCCACGGTCGCTCCCGAGACCGCCGCCGCGAACGCCAGCGTGACGTGCGCCGAGAAGAACGACAGGTTGTCGTCCGGCGACCCCTCGAGCGAGGATCGCTCCTCGGCGCCCCGCGCGCGCACGAACGGCCGCTGGCGCCCCACCAGGAACTTGGTGGCCTGGTTCAGCGTCGAGGCGAAGGCGACGGCCTCGAGCACCAGCAGCAGGTCCTCGGCGCCCTGCACCGCCGTCCCCGCGTCCCGCGCGGAAGCCGCGTTGACCCCCATCATCAGCGCCGGCAGCAGCGCCACGCCCAGCACGTACGAGGTCGAGTTGGCCGCTTCGGTGTCGTCCCAGCGCAGCGCGGCGCGCACGCCGTCGTCGAAGGCGTTGCCCGCGCACCAGTGGCAGACGTCGGGCGCCAGGTAGCCCTTCAGCACCTCGGTGAGGATCCAGGTCCCGCCGACGCCGAGGGTCAACCCGAGGTCCCAGCCGAGGTCGATGCGCAGCTCCTCGGCCCGCGACGCGGGCGCGGCCGCGACGACCAGCGCGACGGCCAGCACCAGCGGAGCGCGGAACCCTTCGACCCTCATCTCCCCTCCCGGCGCCGACCCGGCGCCGTCCGCCTAGGAACGAGCCTCGAGCATCCTCGCGGCGAACGCCGCCGCACGCAAGCCGGAGGCCAAGGCCCAGGCCAGTCCCGCGGACCGACCGTCCGGGGGCACGGCGAGCGCCCCGGCCAGAACGAGGCCGGGAGCGGCGTCCGCGGGGCGCAGGTCGTCCCCCACCCCCACGCCGAGCAGCCGCGGCG
>CAZMRP010000899.1:0-2294 GCA_964568275.1 uncultured Myxococcales bacterium | reverse complement strand
GTCGTCGACGCGGTGTTCGCCGGTGGTCCGGTTGCACGAGGCGGCCGAGGCAGCGTGTCCCGTCGGCAAGCGTGCGTGAAACCACCGGTGGCGCCGGGGTAGCGTCCTGACCTGCACCGGGGGGAGCAGGAGGACGACGGATGGCGCGGACGAAGGTGCCGGCGCTGCCGGCCGGGGTGAAGCTGCTCCGGAAGCGGATCGAGGAGTGGCGCCGGACGCGGGACCGGCGGACGGCGATGCCGGCCGAGCTGTGGGACCAAGCGGTCGCGTTGGCCCGGCCCGGGCGGGCCTGGGCGGTGGCGCGGGCGCTGCGGATCAGCTTCCAGGCCCTGCGTCGGCGGATGGCCGAGACGGACGGCCGTGCGCCGCCGGCATCTCCCTCGGCGTTCGTCGAGTTGAGCGGCGCGCAGATCCTCGGCAGCACGTCGGCGGCGGGCGCCGTCGTCGAGCTGTCGGATGGCGGCGCGCGACTGACGGTGCGCATGGCGGCCGGCGCGGAGTTGGACGTGGCGCGCGTGGTGGCCGCCTTCCGTCGGCGCGAGGCATGATCCAGATCACGCCGCAGATGCGGGTGCTGGTAGCTGTCGAGGCGACGGACTTCCGTCGCGGGATCGACGGGCTGGCACAGCTCTGCCGCGCGGGGCTTGGCGCCGATCCCTTCATATGTGGCGCGGCCTCTTATGTGGCGGGGGGGCGATCGTCGCCCGAGACAACCACGTCAGCCGGTGTTTTCACCGCGACCACCGTCACATAGGAGTGGGCGTCCCTTCCAGGATCTGGAGCACAGCATCCTTGGGGCGGAAGCGGGCTCCGCGCCCCCCCGACACGCCGGCCTTATCGAGGCCGCGCCGCATCATCTCCACGTCCGCTTCAGCATAGCGGTGCGTCGTCGCAACCTGCGCGTGCCCGAGCCACGCCTGGATGGTCAGCAGGTCAACTCCCGACTGGAGCAGCTTCATCGCAAGTGAGTGGCGCAAGACGTGGGGTGACACGCGGAAGCGAGCCAGGTCGGGCGCCCGGCTTGAGGCGATGGCGACGCAGCGTCGGACGATGTGCGTCGCGCCAAAGCGGGTGAGTCGCTCGCGCCGCGCTCCCACGAAGATCGGAGATGGGTCATGGCGGCTGAGCCCGCGCTGGCCGAGCAGCTGGTCGAGAGCCTTGGCCAGGTCGTCTGCCAGCGGCACGGTGCGCTGCTTGCGGCCCTTCCCTTGGAGCAGGACCTGCCGCGGCCGTTCCAGCCGGAGGTCGACGGCATCGACCGCGAGGGCTTCGGAGATTCGCGCCCCAGTCCTGGCGAGGAAGAGCAGGAGGGTGCGATCACGAAGCCCGCGCGCCGTTTGGACGTCCGGCGCGTCGAGGAGAGCACGGATCTCCCGCTCCGGCAGGTGGTGCGTCACTTCGGTGTCGCAACGTTTGCTCGGAATCGCGAGGATGCGCTGGGCGACACCGAGCGACGCTGGATCGGCTGCCGCTACATGATGAAAGAACGACCGGATCGCGGTGAGCCGTGCGTTCCGTGTCCTGACGGCGTTGCCACGTTGGCGCTCGAGTTGGTCAAGGGAGGCGAGGACGAGGTCCCGGTCGAGATCTGCCACCTCCAGTTTGCATGGCGCCCGGCCCGTACGTCCAGAGGCGAACCGGACGAGCAGCCTCAGGGCATCGCGGTAGCTCGCGATTGTTGCGGGGCTGGCATTCCTCTGGGCGGTGAGTCGGCGGCTGAAGAATGACTCCAGCAGCCCGGCCAAGTTGGGTAGCCCGTTCATGACGCACCTCCTTCGGGTCCGAAAGCCCGCGCCGCAGCGACGCCGAGTAGTTCCGCCGTGCCGGTGACGTAGTAGGCCGTGTCGCTGAAACGGACGTGGCCCAGGTAGGTTGCCAACAGGGGAAGCAGTGCCTGGACGTTAGCGCCTTCGCGGTGCCACGCTGCAAGGCGCGCGATGGCGAATCGATGCCTCAAGTCGTGCGGCCTCATGGCCCTGTACGAACTTGGGCCGAGGTCGGCGAGCGAGCAGGCCCGGCGGAAGGCGACGTGCAGCGCGGTGCCGGACAGCCTCCCGCCGCGAAGGCTGAGGAAAAAGGCAGGACAGGTCGGTTTCGGGAAGGCGGCATCACGGGCGGCAGCGTACGTACGCAGCGCGTCCCGCGTTGTGGGGTGAAGAGGGACAAGGCGGTCCTTCCGGAACTTGGTGTTGCGGACGTGAAGGACTCCCGCGGTCAAGTCGGCATCGGCGCGGTCCAGGCGGAGCCTGTCAACGAGAATGAGACACCTGCCGGTCGCATTTACTGTAGCGCCT
>CAZMRP010000898.1:0-2297 GCA_964568275.1 uncultured Myxococcales bacterium | reverse complement strand
TTCGCGCCACAGCCCCAGCGGGTCGTCGGCCGACGTGCAGCCCGCCGTTTCGTCCGCCGCGTCGGCCGCGTCGCTCGCCTCGTCCGGGACCTCGCCGCCGTCGTCCCGCTCCCGCCCGTCGTCCCCGGTGCACTCCTCGCAGCCGCCGTCCTCGTCCTCCCACCCCTCGCCGTGCTCCCCGCCGGCGCCGTCATCGCCGGCCGCGTCGCCGGCGCCGCCGCCGGAGCAGCCGGCGGCCGCCGCGCAGCACAGGAACAGGGAGTTGAGGATGGCCCTTCGCATCGGCGGTGCTTCTGCCGGCATGGTAGCGCGACGGTGCTTCCGTGCAAGCTCCCCGTGTCTCCGCCGCTCCGGCCGCAGGTCGTCCGTGACAGTCCGCGGGCCGACCCGTAGAATGGACGGGGCCCCGGTGCGGGGCCGAGGAGGGCGCGATGCGCAATGGGTGGGTCGTCATCCTGGTCGGTCTGTCGCTGCTCGCGGCGTCGCCCGCCGGCGCCTATCCGCGCGACATCAGCATCGCCTACCTCCAACGGCTCGACTGGCACAGCGACTACCCGGAGTGCATGAACTGCTTCACGGCGCACGCGGCCGTCCCCGACGACTGGTCGATCGTCCACGAGGCCGTCGACCTCGACCGGCTGATCTCGGGCGAGCAGACGATCCGCGACGTCGACCTGGCGATCATGTCGGGCCACGTCTACTACTCGCTGCTCGACACCGAACGCACGATCCTGGAGGACTTCGTCGACGACGGCGGCATCCTGTGGTTCGACGACTGCGGCGCCGTCGAGGTCGACAACCTGCCGTTCGGCTACGAGATCGACTTCGGCGGCGACGTCTGGGGCGCCTGGGGCCAGTGCTACGACGGCCACTTCACGATCCACGACCCCGACCACCCGCTGCTGCGCAGCGTCTACACGATCGATACCTCGTTCATGCGCAACGACGCCGGCCTGGTCGAGGCCCAGTGGTTCACCCCGTTCTACGCCGTCGACGCGGCCTACACGACCGTGGTCAGCGGCCAGAGCGTCGGCGGCGTCCACCTGCAGAGCGGCCCCGCGATCGTCGCCGCCCGCCACGGCCGCGGCGCCATCGTCGCCACCGCACTGGACGTCACCTGCGCCCTGGAGTGCCTGCTGTACGGCAACCCCGGGCGGCCGCTGTCCGACTACTACCTGGTGATCAACATGCTGGGCTGGCACGACGGGGACGTCGACGGCATCTGGGACCGCGACGAGGGCGCCTTCGACGGCGCCGGCACCGACACCGACGGCGACACGATTCCCGACGCCCTCGACCTCGACAGCGACGACGACGGGATCTCCGACGTCCTCGAGGCCGGCGACGAGGACCCGGACACCGCCCCGGTCGACACCGACGGCGACACGCTCCCCGACTTCCGCGACACGGACTCCGACGGCGACGGCATCGACGACGCCGTCGAGCAGCGCGCCGACGCGGACGGCGACGGCTTCCCCAATCCCGACGCGGACGGCGACGGGATCCCCAACCGTCTCGACGACGACAGCGACGGCGACGGCACCCCCGACTCCGTCGAGGGCGCCGGCGACACGGACGGCGACGGCCTTCCGAACTTCGTCGATGCCGACGACAGCGACGGACCGCTCGGGGACGCCGACGGCGACGGCGTCCCCAACGGGACGGACAACTGCCCGGACGTCGCCAACCCCGACCAGGCCGACGCCGACGGCGACGGGATCGGCGACGCCTGCGAGGGGACGCCGCCCGCCGACGGCGGCGGCGAGACGACGGACGGCGCCGTCGACACGCCGATGCCGATCGACCTCGGCGCCGACGGCGCCTGCGAGCCCGCCTCGTGCATGAGCGCCTGCCGCGCCGCAGGCTACGACGGCGGCTCGTGCAGGGACACCTCGTGCTTCTGCACGGGCGGCGGCCCGGACGTCGGGGGGGAGACCGGCACGGACGGCGGGACCGACGGCGGAGCCGGACTCGTCGGCGACGGCGGCTCCGGCTGCGGCTGCGCCGTGCCCGGAGGACCCGCCTCGCGGGCCTGGCTGCTGGCGGGCGCCCTCGGCGCCTGCCTGGCGGTCCGGCGCCGTCGACGAGGCTAGGCCGTTCGCGGCCGAAGGGAGGATGCGATGCTCCGGATGCTGCTCGCGGCGCTCGCCGCCCTGGTCCTCGCCGCCGGCTGCGGCGGCGGCGACGGCACGTCGCTCACGTCGTGCGTCGGCCAGGCCGACTGCCCCGCCGGGACGGTCTGCCTCGACGGCTTCTGCCGGCCCACCGACGCCGGCGGCGAGACCCCGGACGACGAC
>CAZMRP010000897.1:0-2298 GCA_964568275.1 uncultured Myxococcales bacterium | reverse complement strand
GCCGGTGAACGACTCGCCGAGGTTGAACAGCTCCCACACCGAGGCGGGGGCGTCGGTGAAGCCCTGGGCGTAGATGCCGAGGCGCATCGGGAAGCTCAGCGCCGTGAACGACGGGGGGATCGACGGGAAGCGGAAGGTGGTGACCGCCTTGGGCAGGATCACCAGCCAGTTCAGCGTCCGCAGGTCGCTGGAGTAGAGCCACAGCACGGTGTAGCTCGCCCAGTCCGGCGCGTTCCAGGCGGCGGTCGCGGTCGCGACCGGGAAGGCGGTGGCGACGCTGCTCGGGGTCGTGAACACGGGCGGCTCGAGCACATCGATCGTCTCGCCGTCGGCCGGCAGGCCGTAGTAGCGCATCTCGCAGAACACGTCGTAGTCCGCGGTGCCCGGAATCTGGAACGTGCCGATCGCGTCGGCGGCCGGGAAGCCGGCCAGGTCGGTGACCCAACCGATGCGGGCGGTCAGGCCCAGCGGCGAGGTGCTGGCCTCGACCCCCTCCATCGTGCCGACGCGCGCGCCGTCCTCCTCGGCGAGCCCCAGCAACTCGAACAGCAGCACGTAGTTGTCGTCGGTCGGGACGAGCGGGGTGGTCGGGAAGGCGTCGAATCCGGCCGGGTAGGCCAGCGTCACCGTGCGGTGCGTCAACGCCGGCGGCGTGGTCGGCATGGCGAAGTCCAGCACCGCGGCCGGGCACGGCTCGGCGGTGCAGCTGTAGGTCGCGCTGCCGCGGACGTAGTTCTCCAGCGCGCCCGTCGTCAGGTCGATCGCGAAGGCCTGGCCGTCGATCGCTTCCCACTCGGTCCCGACGACGATCTGGGTCGCGTAGGTGTCGCCCGGCTCGCGCGTGAACGAGTCGCGGAACAGGCCCGCGCCGCTCCAGACCGAGACCGCCGCCCGCTGCGTCTCGCTCAGGCCCGCGACGGTGCCGGTGACGTCGATCTGCGGCGTCTCCTCCTGGCTCGGCAGCGCCACCATCGGGTCGGTGAGCTGCCGGTCGACGGCGACGTAGGTGACGAAGCCGTACCCCCGCTTGTAGAAGGAGATCGTCGGCGGGTCGCCGGCCAGGTCGAGGCCCTCGATCGTGACGTTGCCGTCGAGGTCGCTCAGCAGCCACTGGTCGCCGGCGGAGGTCTGGACCAGCACCTCGACCTCGTCCAGGGGCTCCTCGGTGTCGCCGTCGACGACCTGGAACGTGAGCGTGTCGCCGCCCGCATCGGCGTCCGCGTCGGCATCCGCGTCCGCGTCCGCATCGGCGTCCGCGTCGGCGTCCGCATCGGCGTCCGCATCGGCGTCCGCGTCGGCGCCCACGGTGTCATCGGTGCCGCCGTCGTCGGCAGCGCTGTCGTCGTCGCCGCAGCCCGCGCCCAACGCGAGTCCCAGAGCGGCCAGCCACGCGATCCGGATTCGAGTTCCCATCGCACTCCTCCGTGCTCGTCGCCGGACCGGAACCCGGACCTCGCGGGTACGTTCCGCTCCGGGCCCGACGGCCGACGAGCGGAAGCAGCTTAGCCCGCAGGTACCCGGACGGCAAGGGGAATTGAGGCCGCATCCGCCCCGGCGATGCGATCCCGCTTGCGCCTCCACGGAGGATGTGACAGGTATTCCGCCGTCGGAGGCACGCTGCGCATGTTCGATCCCGTCGGAAGGCTGATCGCCGACAAGTACCGGGTCACGCGGCGTCTCGGGGGCGGCGGCGTGGCGGACGTCTACGAGGCGTTGCACGAGGAGATCGGCCAGCGGTTCGCGCTCAAGATCCTCAAGCCGGAGTTTGCGGCCATCCCGGAGGTCGCCGAGCGCTTCCTGGTGGAGGCGCGCGCGGCCAGCGCGGTGCGGCACCCCGCCGCGGTGAAGATCTTCGACCTCGGGCGCCTCGACGAGGGGCTGCCCTATCTGGTGATGGAGCTGCTGGAGGGGGAGAGCGTGGCGGACCTGCTGGAGCGGCAGCGCCGGTTGCCGCCGGAGCAGGCGGTCGCGCTGTGCCTCCACGTGCTGGACGCGCTCGAGGCCGCCCACCGTGCGGGCGTCGTGCACCGGGACCTCAAGCCGGAGAACGTGGTGCTGGTGCGCGGTCCGGGCGGCGAACCGTGGGCCAAGCTGATCGACTTCGGCATCGCCCGGCTGGGGCGGCGCGGGCCCGCGGCGCTGCGGCAGACGATCCAGGGCACGGTGATGGGGACGCCGTACTACATGGCGCCCGAGCAGGCCCGCGGCTCGCTCGACATCGATCACCGCGCCGACCTCTACGCGCTCGGCGTGATGCTGTTCGAGATGGTGACCGGCAAGCTGCCGTTCACGGGCGAC
>CAZMRP010000896.1:0-2305 GCA_964568275.1 uncultured Myxococcales bacterium | reverse complement strand
CACCACCGCCTCGGTGGTGATCATCAGGCCGGCGACGGAGGCGGCGTTCTGGAGCGCGCAGCGCACGACCTTGGTCGGGTCGATGATGCCGGCTTCCATCAGGTCCTCGTACTTGTCGATCGCCGCGTTGTAGCCGAAAGCCTTCTTGCCTTCCTTGACCTTCTGGACGGCGATCGAGCCGTCGACGCCGGCGTTCTCGGCGATGCGGCGCAGCGGCTCCTCGGCCGAGCGGCGGACGATGTCGAGGCCGTACTTCTGGGTCTCGGGGAGCTTGAGCTCGTCGAGCGTCTCGAGCGAGCGGAGCAGGGCAACGCCGCCGCCGGGGACGATCCCTTCCTCGACCGCCGCGCGGGTGGCGTTGAGCGCGTCCTCGACGCGGGCCTTCTTCTCCTTCATCTCGGACTCGGTGGCCGCGCCGACCTTGATCACGGCGACGCCGCCGGCGATCTTGGCCAACCGCTCCTGGAGCTTCTCGCGGTCGTAGTCCGAGCTGGTGTCCTTGATCTGGGCGCGGATCTGCTCCATCCGGGCCTTGATGTCGGCCTTCTTGCCGGCGCCGTCGATGATCGTGGTGTTGTCCTTGTCGAGCTTGACGCGCTTGGCGCGACCGAGGTCGGCGAGGCGGACGTTCTCGAGCTTGATGCCGAGCTCGTCGGAGACCACCTGGCCGCCGGGGATGCCGGTCAGGATCGCGAGGTCCTTCAGCATCTCCTTGCGCCGGTCGCCGAAGCCGGGGGCCTTGGCCGCCGCGATCTGGAGCGTGCCGCGGATCTTGTTGACCACCAGCGTCGCCAGCGCCTCGCCCTCGATGTCTTCGGCGACGATCAGCATCGGCTTGCCGGCCCGGGCGACCTCCTCCAGCACGGGGAGCAGGTCCTTCATGTTGGAGATCTTCTTCTCGGAGATCAGCAGGTACGGGTCGTCGAGCACGACCTCCATCTTCTCGGGGTCGGTGATGAAGTACGGCGAGACGAAGCCGCGGTCGAACTGCATGCCGTCGACGGTGTCGAGGGTGGTCTCCATCGACTTGGCTTCCTCGACGGTGATCACGCCTTCCTTGCCGACCTTCTCCATCGCGTCGGCGATGATCTTGCCGATCGTCTCGTCGTTGTTGGCCGAGATCGTGCCGACCTGGGCGATCTCCTTCTGGTCCTTGGTCGGCTTGGAGAGCTTCTTCAGCTTCTCGACGATCGCCTCGACGGCCTTGTCGATCCCGCGCTTGATCTCCATCGGGTTGTGGCCCGCGGTGACCAGCTTCATCCCCTCGCGGAAGATCGCCTGCGCCAGCACGGTGGCGGTGGTGGTGCCGTCGCCGGCCACGTCCGAGGTCTTGCTCGCCACCTCGCGCACCATCTGCGCGCCGATGTTCTCGAACTTGTCCTCGAGTTCGATCTCCTTGGCCACGGTCACGCCGTCCTTGGTCACCACCGGCGCGCCGAAGCTCTTCTCGATCACGACGTTGCGGCCGCGGGGCCCCAGGGTCACCGCCACCGCGTTGGCCAGCATGTTCATCCCGCGCAGCATCTTCGACCGCGCGCCTTCCTGGTACAGGATGTCCTTCGATGCCATCACTCACCTCCCGAACGGGGCGCCCCGCAGCGCGGCGGGCGCCGACCGAATCGCCCTCGCGGCGAAGCTACTTCTCGATCACGCCGAGGATGTCCTCCTCGCGCAGGATCAGGTGCTCGTCCCCCTCGATCTTGATCTCCGTGCCGGAGTACTTGCCGAACAGCACGCGGTCGCCTTCCTTCACGTCCAGCGGGCGGACCTCGCCGTTCTCGAGGATCTTGCCCTTGCCGGCGGCGATCACCTTGCCCTCCAGCGGCTTCTCCTTGGCCGTGTCCGGGATGATGATCCCGCCCTTGGTCTTCTCCTCTTCCTCGAGACGCTTGACGATGACACGGTCGTGCAACGGACGGATCTTCATGGCTCAACCTCCTATCTCGGCGATTTCCAAGCGTTTCCCGCAAGTCCGTGCGGGTTCGCTGCCGGAGCGGCCGCACCATAATCACGGGCCCCGGCTTGTCAACGCACTCCGCAACCGAGCGGGCCTCCGCAAGGGCGGAAACGGCGGATCCCGGGCCGCGAACCGCTTAAACCCGACCGACCGCCTCGGCCCAGGACCAGCCGGCCCGGGCCCCGAGCGACCCGCCGTCGTCCGCACCGCGGGCCAGGCGCGGCAGCGCCGCGAGCCCCACCATCGCCGCGTTGTCCGTGCAATCCTGCCGCGCCGGCAGATGCAGTTCGATCCCCGCCCCCGCGCAGGCCGCGGCCAGCGCCTCGCGCAGCGCGCCGTTGGCCGCCA
>CAZMRP010000895.1:0-2307 GCA_964568275.1 uncultured Myxococcales bacterium | reverse complement strand
GGCAACGGCGGCATCGCGGCCGAGGCCCGGCGCGGTCGCGCCTCCGGCGCCTCGCCGGCCAGCAGCTTCATGATCGACGTCCCGATCAGCACCCGGTCGCCCGCCTTCAGCTCGGCCGACTTCACCCGCTCCCCGTTCACGAACGTCCCGTTGGTCGACCCGAGGTCCTCGATCCGGACCTGCTCGCCGCGGATCGTCAGCCGGGCGTGCTTGCGCGAGACCATGTCCTCCGCCAGCACCACCGGCAGCTCCGCCCCGCGTCCGATCAACACCTCGCCCTCCGCCGGCAGGCGAAACTCCCCACCCTCGTACTTGCCGGCGACGAACCTGAGCTTGAGCGCCTTTGCCATCGGTGGTTCCAGCAGCCGATCCCCGGAACGGACCGCCCCGCATCTGCCTGGACGGTCCGCAGCGGCGCCGAGGTTAGTCCAGGCCCCCGACGACGGTCAATAACTCGACAGTTCGAGGTCGGTGACGAGCATCGAGCCGCGGGTGTGTCCCGCCAGCCCCGTCACCAGCTCGAACCGCGCCAGCCCCGTCGGCTCGAAGCCCGGCGTCCAGGCCGCCAGCGGGGCCAGCGGCACCCGCACCGTCTGCAGCACCTCGAAGCGCTGCTCCGCCGCGTACAGGTGCGGCACCCGCCGCACGGTCGAGACCGGGAACTCCACGACCGTGCCGTCCGCGTCCGTGAGCCGCACCGCGAACTCCTGCTCGGTCAGCCCCTCGTTCAGCGTGCTGACCCGCGAGACGACCCGGAACGACAGCGCCGCCCGGCTCGAAGCGTCCAGCGTCCCCAGCCCCCAGCCCGCGGTGCCGGCGCCGCCGTCCCAGGACAGCAGCAGCGCGTCGTGCGGATGGTCGAAGCTCGCGTCGCACCCGTTCTCGTAGCACGCACGGCTGGTCGAGAACCCGCTCTGGCTGTTCGGCTCCCCCAGCAGGTTCACCGCCGGCGCCCCGGCCCCCGACAGGTCGTCGACCGTCAGCCGCTCGGCCCCCGCGTGGGACCAGCGCAGGTCGAGGTCCACCCCCGCCAGCGCGTCGATCCCCCGCGGCGTGTCCCCGTCGGCCCGCAGGAACGGCTCGAGCGTTCCGCCCGGGACCAGCGTCGCGTCGAACCAGGCCGCCAGCACCGGGTCCAGCATCCCGCGCTGCGCCTCGGCGCCCACCTGGTCCCGCTCCCAGCACACCCGCTCCAGCCGGTTGTCGTCCGTGCGCCACTCGGTGTTGAAGTAGTTGTGGTTCGCCCCGATGAAGAACACCTGGCTGCGCGGCCGGCCCGGCGGCTGCAACGACCGGTCGTAGATCGCGATCGGATGGCTGGTCGGCACGTCCCCGTCGCAACCCGGCGCCAGCACCGCGAACGCCGCCGCCGGCGCCGGCGTGTGGTAGTCGGTGGGCGCAATGGCGAACACCGACGCGAGCGTCACGCCCGGAATCGGCGTCGCCGCCAGCCGGGCCGGCGCGTGCGACACCGCCTCGCCGCCCCGCGAGTGGCCGACCAGCCCGGTCCGCGCCAGGTCGACCCGTCCCACGAACGTCGTGCCGAACGGGTCGCCGCCCGTCACGACCCACGTCCGCCACCGCCGCAGATGCTCCAGCAGCAGCTCGGTCCGCTCGAAGATGTAGTCGTCCCGGCAGTTGACCGCGTTGCCGCTCACCGACACCGCCACCACCCCGTGCGCCGCCAGCGTCTCCGCCGCGTAGCCCAGCCCCTCCGCGTTCGGCGTGGTGGTGAATCCCGTCCAGTGGCAGTCGTGGTCCTCGGTCCGCGAGCACTGGTCGTCCCCGCCCCAGCTCGGCCGGCAGTTGCCGTGGTTGCCGTGCAGCAGCAGCACCAGCGGGTACGGCCCCCGCTCCAGGTCCACCGGATGCCGCACCACGCCGTACAGCGTCGTGTCGAACGAGACGGTCGGGACCCGTTGTCGCCGCAGGTCGTAGGCCGCGTCCGCCACCGCCAGCGCGGCCACCGGGTCCGCGACCCCGCCGTCCAGCGTCCCCGCCAGCGTCACCACGCGGTACCACGCCGCCGTGCCCGGCAACGGCGGGTCGGTGTGCAGCAGCTCCGTCGCCGCCGGCGTCGCCAACGCCGTCCACGGTCCGGCCGGGTCCGCCGCGCGCTCCACGCGGTAGCCGGTCGCGTCCGCACCCGCCGACGGCTCCCAGACCAGCGTGACCGACGTGGTGTCGTCGGCCTGCAGGCGGGCCCGGGCCACGCGCAGCCCGTCCAACGCGAACGCGTCCAGCACCGTGACCTCGCTCCGGCACGTCGCCGGCTTCCCGGCCGCGTCGGCGACCGCGAAGTCGACC
>CAZMRP010000894.1:0-2322 GCA_964568275.1 uncultured Myxococcales bacterium | reverse complement strand
CGTGGCGTAGCTGGTGCCGCTGGCCGTGGTCGTCGCGGTGTCGCTCCCGACTCCCAGGCTGCACAGGTCGACCCCGGGCGCCGCGAGGTCCACCGTCGTCCGGCCGTAGTGGCTCCACGGATTCCACCGATCGTCGCGATCGGTGCCCGCGACGACGACGATGTGCTCGCCGGGGAAGTTGCCGGGGTAGACCGGGTGGAGGTCGTTGTCCGCGTCCCAGCACGACGGTCCCGAGGCGCAGTTGCCGGCCGCGGTCACCACCAGGACGCCCCGCGCGCCCAACGCCGCCACCGCCTCGTCCATCGACGTGGAGTAGCCGGCGGTGAGCGAGTACGACAGGATCCGGACCTCGGGGTGCGCCGCCAGGTCGGCCATCGCCTCGACGGCGTACGAGACGTAGAACGCCCCGGAGGAATCGGCGATCTTCTGCAGGAACAGGCGGCCGCGGGGCGCGAGCCCCGCGCGACCCACGCCGTTGCCCGCGTCGGCGGCGAGCAACCCGGCGATGAACGTCCCGTGCTGCGGCACCCCGACGTCGTACTCGACCTCGGCCGTCCCGTCGCCGTCGCCGTAGTCCCACTGCGCGGCGAGCGGCGCGACGAGGTCCCGGTGCGTGCCGCGGAACCCGCCGTCGGCGATCGCCACCACCGGCGCCCCGCCGCCGTCGGCGAGGTCCCAGACCAGCGTCCCGCCCACCAGCGACAGCTCCCACAGCTCCGGGCACCCCGCGGTCCCCGCCACGTCGGGGAACTCCCACGCCGGCGGGCCGGGTCGCACCGAGCCCCCGCCGGTCGTCGCCCCATCGTCGGGCGTCGGCGCCATCCGACGATCCCGCTCGACCCACCGCACGCCGGGCAGCGCTCCGACCGCCCCGCTCGGCGGCTCGGCCGCGAAGTCGACGAGGCACACCGTTCCGTCGAGCACGCAGCGCCGCAGCGCGCCGCCGAACGGGGGCACCGACGCGGCCAAATACTCGGCCGCCGCCGACCCGTCGACGCCCACCAGCAGCGTGCGCTCCCCCGCCGCGGCCGCGGCCGGCGGCAGCGAGAGCGCCACCAGCATCAGGACCGCCGACCTGCCCCGCGTCGATTCCATCCCCGTCCCCGGTCAGCCCCCGGACCCCAACGCCCGCACCCGTCGCTCCACTTCCGCCAGCGTCGCCTCGACGCTCCCGCCGAAGTCCGGGGGGACCGGCTCGCCGACGAGCATCTCGAGCGGTCCGGGCCGCAACGCCTGGTCGTGCCGCGACAGCGCCTCGTAGGTCCCGCGGATCCGCACCGGCACGATCGACCGGCCCGCCTCGGCGAGCAGCCGCAGGCCGCCGGGCTTGAACCTCCCGATGCCGCCGTCGCGGCTGCGCGTCCCCTCGGGGAAGATCAGCAGCGGCCACGGCAGGTCGTCCCGCAGCGCGCGCGCGATGGCCGCCTTGGCGTCCTCGCCCTTCGAGCGATCGATCAGGATGCCGCGCAGGCGCAGGTAGTTGCCGATCACCGGCAGGTGGATCAGCTCGCGCTTGGCGACGAAGCGCACCGGCGCGGGGAAGTACCCGAGCAGCACGGCCCAGTCGAGCAGGCTGGCGTGCGTCGAGGCGATGCCGTAGCGCCCGAGTCCCGCCAGGTGCTCGAGCCCTTCGACCCGCACCGGACAGCGGAAGTGCGCGAGGATCCGGCGGGCGAGCAGGCGGCCGATGTGCTGTTCGAGGTCCCCGGCCGGGTCGATCACGTTCGCACCGAGCTTGAACACGTGGTGCCAGAGGCAGAGCCCGACGGTTTCCGCCAGCTGCCGGTATCCGATCGCCCGAGCGAGCACGTCCATCGGCGCCTCCTGCCGTCCGCAACCGATAGCGCAGAACGAGGGTGACGGCAACGGCGTCGCGTGTCCGTCTCGTCCGAGTGTGGCCGGCTCGCCGATGATCGGTTTGCGTCGACGCCCCCGCCCGTGGATACTCGCCGCGCCCGGAGGGGCCGATGCCGCGACCGCGCAAGCCGAAGAACCGCTACTACGCCTACGTCACCGCCCGCGAGCACGGCATCTGCTCCTCGTGGGAGTTGTGCGAGGCCAAGGTCAAGGGCCGGCCCGCTCGCTACAAGGGGTTTCCCGACCGTGCCGCGGCCGAGCGCTGGATGGCTGCGGGCGCCCGCTACGACGAGAGCGACAAGGCACCGCGGTACTACGCCTACCGGGTCGGCGACGAGCAGGGGGTGGTCGAGTCGTGGAGCGCGTGCGAGCGGGTGGTCCGCGGCCGGCCGCACGCGCGCTACCGCGGCTTCGCGAACCGCGCCGCCGCCGACGCGTGGCTCGCCGCCGGTGCGCCCCAGCGCG
>CAZMRP010000893.1:0-2349 GCA_964568275.1 uncultured Myxococcales bacterium | reverse complement strand
CCCGCCGGCCGTCGCGCCTCGTCCTGGTGTCCTGCGACCTGCGGGCGTTGGCTCGCGACGCCCGGGCGCTGGTCGCGGCGGGCTACGCGCCGCGGCGCACCGCGCTCTGTGATCTGTTCCCGACCTCGCACCACGTGGAGGTGGTCACGCTGTTCGAGCCGCGCGGCGGCGCCGAGCCGTAGGCGTCGCCGCCGCCGCGCGCGGTCGGCGCGGCGACCTCGGGTGTCAGCGGACGAGCGCCTCGACGACGAGCGGGATCAGGGTGGGCATGATCGACCACAGGACGAGCAGCGCGCCGCAGATCAGCGCCACGCGTCCGGGCGCCTGTTTCTCGGGCACGCCGAGTGCGGGCACGGCGCCCACGGCGAGGACGTAGAAGGTGTAGGGCATCAGCACGAGGTCCGCGATCGGCGTCACGTACGGCAGCGGCACCACGGCCAGCATGCCGATCACGAACAGCGGTGTCAGGCCGTAGGCGGCGTAGCGGAACGTCTCGCGGATCGTCGTCTTGACCACCGCGCCGGCGGTCAGGCTGGCGACGATCGCGGCGAACAGCCAGACCGTCAGGAACGCCGAGAGCAGGCCCGAGAACAGCTGGCCGAAGGCGGCGCCCAACCCGACACCGCGCAGCAGCGCTCCGCCGAAGCCGGCGACCGAGCGCAAGCCGACCAGGATCGCCAGGTGCAGCCAGATCGGCCGGTAGGCGGGCGGTCCCGCCGCGCGCACGCGCTCCCAGAACGCCGTCGGGCTGGCCAGCACGTTGAACATGTCGGCGAAGAAGCTGGTCTTGCCGCCGGGCAAGGGAATGCTCGCCGTCTTCGGCTCCCCCGCCGCCGGGGCCTGGGAGCCTGCCGAGCCGCCATCGCGAAAAATCCCGCCTCCGCCCATGATCGAGACCCTCCCCCCGCCGCGGCGGGGCGCTGCGCCCGGCGCTCAGCGCCGGACGGTGAAATCCGCTCGGCCGACGAGTTGGCCGCCGGCCGTCTCCACGTCCACGACCCACTCGCCCAGCCGTTCGTCCGGGAGCTGTTTCGCCGGGAGCTGCGAGCGCAGGCGGAGCGCGTGCGGCTTGCCTTCCAGCCGGGACGACTGCGGCGTGACCCGCGCGATCTCCCGTCCTTCGCGGCGCCAGATGTGCTGGAACGGTTCGTTGCCGCCGGCCGGCAGGGCCACGTCCGTCGTCGCGACGACCTTCGGCAGCTCGACGGCCGGCACGGGGCCGGGGGCGTCGACGACCCGTCCGTCGGCCAGGCTCACGGTGCCGGCCGCGGTCGCCTGCAGGTAGTACGGCACCGGCGGAATCGCCCGTCGCCCCGCATACGCCCCGGAGATCGCCACGGCCATCACCACCAGCGTCAGCACGATTCCGGCCCGGGTGACCAGGAAGCGCAGGCGGATGTGCAACGTCAGGAACACCATCGCCGACAGGCCCGCCGCGAGCAGCAGCGTCCAGAACACCGGCCACGCCGGCAGCAGGACCGGGAGGACCAGGTTCAGGCAGCCGAACACCGTCACCAGGTAGAGCAGCGAGGCGAGCGCCCGCCAACGCATGACGTAGTTGTCGAAGACGACGTCGAGCGTCGACAGCAGGGCGCAGACGGCGAGCCCGACGACGAACCAGAAGTTGGCGGAGCCGAAGGTGCTCGAGTTCCAGTAGAACGGCAGCAGGAAGAAGAGCATGCCCTGGTACATGTTCTTCATCACGTAGGTCATCGCCACGAAACCGACCTTGGCCGCCTTGCCCTCGACCTTGCGCCGCGCGCCGGACCGGTAGAGCCGGAAGAACACCAGGAACAGCAGCCACGAGCCGCCCATCGCGGTCGCCACCCACCGCAGGTACTCGAAGCCCTTGCGCGCCAGCAGCATCACGCCGATGCCGAGGCAGAGCGCCCAGATCGAGTGCAGCCACCAGAACTTGTGGCCGTGCTTCTTGAGGAACAGGCGCACGCGCGCCAGGCGGCCCCGGGGCGTCGCCGCGGGCGGCTCGTCCGGCTTGCCCGGCGCCTGCTCCTTGGCGCCGCCGGGCGGAGGTGTCTTCGGCGGCGGACGGCTCGGCCCGGCGGACGACTCCGGCCCTGCGGCCGGCGCCTTCGACGGTGCGAACTCGACGCCCGACGGCGCGGCGGTCGTCCGCGGGGCGGCCTCGCCTTCCGGTCGTGGTTCCGCGTCGGCGTGCTTCGTTTCGCTGTCCGACATCGCCATCCTCGCGGTCCTCGGCGGGGTCGGAGTCTACCACGCGGGACGGGCAAGGCCAGCCCTCGGCGGGCCGCGGCAAGCCGGGGGCGTCGCGGCATCGTCGCGGTACGGCACAGCGTGGCACGTCGGGCCGACAATTCGGCGCCGATCTCG
>CAZMRP010000892.1:0-2350 GCA_964568275.1 uncultured Myxococcales bacterium | reverse complement strand
GCGGGGGGGGATCGGGCGCCGACTCGTAGACCACGTAGTCCTCGCCCGCCATCGGGTAGAAGTCCGCAACCGTGTTGTTGGTGAGTCGCTCGATGGGACCACCGGCCAAGGCGAGGAGACATACTTCCTGCGACGCGGCGTCGTCTCCGCTGACCGGCGAGAAGAAGGCGACCGAGTCGCCGTGAACGGCCGGTGTCTCCACCAATTCCGGATACGTCCGCCGCAGGACCTCGCGGTCTGTCCCGTCGGCCAGGTCGCGGAGCATCAGGATGTCGTTCGACGGCAACGAAGTCGAGTCGATCGTCCGCCAGACGAACGTGCCATCGTCGATCGAGTTGCGGCCGGTCCAGCCGTTCCCGATGCCACGCGCCGGAAGCACGAAGCGGCAACCTGTCGGCAGAATCGAGTCCGCGTCCCAGCCGTCGTCGCCTTCTGTTTCCTCGACGTCTGCGTCGGGGCGCACATCGACGTCCGCGTCGGCATCGATGTCCACGTCGGGTCCGATGTCGGGGGGAGCGTCGTCGCGCACGTCGGCGTCTGCGTCGGTGGGCCTGTCCGCCAGGTCGGCACCATCCTCGGTCTCCGCCGCCCCGTCCTCGTGGTTGTTGTTCGAAGGGCACGCTATGGCCGCCGGCACGAGCACAGCCGCAACCAGAGGCAGGAACAACCGGCGAGAGACAATCACGTGGAAGCACCGACCGGCAACTTCGGCTTCCTCCGCGATGTTCGTAGCACGCCGTCGTCGGCGTCGCAACGAGGTGGCGGTTTCTGATGGACCTCGTGGGTGGTCGACACACATCATCGTTCCCCGTTCTCCTCCAACCGCGCGATCGCTTCGATGATCAGTTGTTTCTTCCGCGCCAGGCGCTGCTGGTCGGCCGTGCTCGTCGCCGCTGACAGTTCCGTCTCGACTCGGGCGAGCGCCTCCCGTGCCGTGTCCACCGCCGCGACCGGCTCTGAGACCTGCCGGGCGCCCTCTCGGAGCCGACCCATCCCGGACGAGTCGTCGCCACGATCCGCCGGGGCGGTGCTCGACGGTGCGGGTCTCTCGTCGGCCGCGTCCGTCGATTGGCCGCCTGACCACCGCAGCACGAGGTAGCCGCCGACAAGCACCAGGGCGGCGCCGACGACGAGGCCGGCGATTCGGTTCCGCGTCCACCGCGTCCGTCGCCCGATCACCGTCGTCCTCCGCGTCCCTCACCCGAGCCACCGCCGCGACCGTCACGGGCGGAAGGATCGTCATCGGGCGGTGCGCCGTCGCGGCCGCCGTGACCGTCGTGGCCGGGAGGATCGTCGTCGGACGGTGGGCCGTCATCGTCGTCGCACCGGCCGCGACCGTCGCACCCGCCCGGTCCATCCTCGTCGCCTTCTTCGTCGCTCCACCCGTCGCGACAGGTGCCGTGCGGCCCGCCCGCCCGGCGCCTGTGACGCTCGCCCGGAAGCTCCCTCATCTCCTGCACGACGATGCCGCTGGCGACACCGCGACGCGCCTGCATGTCGTAGCCGTAGCGGGCAGAAACCTCCCACTCCGGGCCGTGGACGACGGAGATCCGGGTAGGCGTCGCCGGATGGCGAATGTCCACGGCTTCCAGGGCGGCACGACCGTCGCTGAGGAACAGCGTCCGACCGTGCACCGCCGTGTCCTCGACCGGTCGTGTCGATGCGTAGCTGCCGGCCAGAACCGGCGGCTGGTCGGTGTCCAGGCCGTAGATCCAGACCGTCCGATCCGAATCGGCGACCAGGAGGTGGTTGCCGCCGATGGAGACGTCGACGACCCGCGGCAGACACCGACCACCGGCAGCCTCGGCCCGATCGTGCTGCGGCGGCGACAGACCCGGCGGGACGATCTGGGCCGTCCAGGCCAGGTCGGCCGGATCGGCCGCATCGACCACCGCCACGCCGAAGACGCCCGTTCCGAGGTAGATCCGACTTCCGCGCACGGCCACCGAATCGGGCGCGCCCAGCACCCACTCGGTGTCGAGCACCCGGGGCGCCGTCGGATCGCTCACGTCGACCGACACCAGCCCGCGCTCGAAGTCGGCCACGTACGCCACGGCGCCGGCAACATCCACGTCGACCGCGGCCTCCATCGCCAGCGACCCACGCCGCTCCAGCGCCGCTCCGCTCCACTCGTAGATGTCCAGCTTGTTCCAGTCGGCGACGTAGACGCGATTCCCGACGGCATCGAAACGCGTCAGACCCGGCACGGCGATGGTCCAGCGACGCCCTTGCGGCAGCACCGACGTCGCCGCGACGGAGTACGGAACCCCCGTCGTGGGGGTCGTTCCGGACGGCCCGAACACCACCACCCGGTACTGCTCTCCGGGCAGCAGGGCGACGGTCGCCCGAG
>CAZMRP010000891.1:0-2353 GCA_964568275.1 uncultured Myxococcales bacterium | reverse complement strand
GGGGCTCGTCGCCTGCGGCGGGTCGACGAACGGGAACGACGGGGGAGCCGACGCCGTCGGGCAGCCGTGCACCTACGTCTACGACTGTCCGGCCGGGCTGACCTGCCTGCGCGGCTACTGCCAGCCCCCGGAGGACGTCGGGCCGGGGCCCGACGCCGACGCGGACGTCGACGTCGAGCCGGACGGCGACGGGACGGGCGCGGACGGCGACGGGGACCTCGACGGCGACGGGGACCTCGACGTCGGCGACGGCGAGACAACGGTCGACGGCCTGGAGGACGGGGCGGACGGCGCCGACGTCGGGCCGGAGACCTGCGGGCCGGGGGTCATCGACGGACCGCGGGGCGGCGGCGAGCCGACCTGCCTGTTCCGCCCGCCGCCCGGGGAGTTCAACCCGATCCTGAAGTGCGCCTGGCGCGGCAGCACCTACCAGCCGGAGCGCAACGACGTGGTGATGACGCCGGTGGTGGCCAACCTGACCGACGACAACGGCGACGGCTGCATCAACACCCACGACATGCCGGACATCGCCTTCCTGTCGTACGACCTCGAGGGGGCGGGGTGCTGCAACCAGCCGGGGACGCTGCGGGTGATTTCGGGCGAGTGCCTGCCGGACGGGACGATGTTCGAGCACTTCAGCATCGCGGCGCCGGTGATGAGCAACTCGGCGGGTCTGGCGGTGGGCGACATCGACGGCGACGGGTTCCCCGAGATCGTGGCGATGCAGCGGACCACCGGCACGGTGGCCTTCGAGCACGACGGGACGCTGAAGTGGACCAACCCCGACCCGCAGGGCGCCGACGCGGACGGCGGCGGGCGCGACCCGTACCCCACGCTGGCGGACCTCGACGCGGACGGCATCGGCGAGGTGATCGTCGGGCGGGTGGTGATCGACGGCGCGACGGGGCGCACCAGGTGGCGCGGGAGCGCGGGCATCGGGCGCAACTCGTTCCTGGGCCTGATGAGCACCGTGGCGGACATCGACCTCGACGGCCGGCCGGAGGTGATCGCCGGCGCGACGGCGTACCGGGCCGACGGGCGGGTGCTGTGGCGCTACGACTACGGCGACGGCGGGGTCAACGACGGGTTCGCGGCGGTGGCGAACTTCGATGCGGACGACGAGGCGGAGATCGCGATCATCCGCGCGGCGAACATCGGCTCCTCCGGCTCGCTGTACCTGCTGGACCACGCGGGGGCGCTGCTGCACCGCATCCCGATCCCGTGGGATTCGTCGGCCTGCGCCAACAACGAGGGCGGGCCGCCGACGATCGCGGACTTCGACGGCGACGGGCGGCCGGAGGTGGGGGTCGCGGGCTCGACGAGCTACGCGGTGCTCGACCTGGACTGCCTGGGGGATCCGGTCCCGGCCGGCTGCGCCGCCAACGGGGTGTTGTGGGCGGTGCCGAACGACGACTGCAGCTCGCGCACCACCGGCTCGTCGGTGTTCGACTTCGACGGCGACGGGGCGTCCGAGGTGGTCTACAACGACGAGCGGTACTTCCGCATCTTCCGCGGCTCGGACGGCACGGAGCTGGTGAGCATCCGCAACTGCTCGCACACCCGCGTGGAGTACCCGCTGGTCGCCGACGTGGACAACGACGGCAACGCGGAGATCGTGTTCATCGAGAACGGCAGCGGCTGCACGGGGGAGGACGTGGCGGGGATCCAGGTCTGGGGCGACGCGGGCGATCGTTGGGTGCCGACGCGACGGATCTGGACCCAGCACACCTACCACATCACGAACGTCGAGGAGGACGGTCGGCTGCCGGTGCGCGAGCGGAACAACTGGCTGGTCGACGGGTTCAACAACTTCCGGCAGAACCTGCCGGACTTCAGCCCCTACGCCGCGCCGGACCTGACGGTCGAGTCGGTGCGCGGCGACGAGTCGAGCTGCCCGGACGCGTTGCTGGTGTACGCGCGCGTCTGCAACCGCGGCGACGTCCGCGTCGGCTCGGGGGTCCGGGTGCGGTTCTACGTGGGCGAGCCGTCGGCGGCGACGGAGCTGGACTGCGGCGGGCCGGTGGTGACCGCCGGGGTGCTGTATCCGGACGGCTGCGAGACGGTGATGTGCCGGTGGCCGGGTGCGCCGATCGAGCCCGACTCGGCGCGGATCACGGTCTGCGCGGACGACGACGACGGCGACTGCGCGGGCGTGGGAGCGAACAACGAATGCAACGAGGACAACAACTCGCTCGTCTCTCCGGACTTGTCCTGCTCGCCGCTGGGCTGAGCGGCCGCCCCGCGGCGGCGGACACGGTCTTCGACTTCGCGGCCCCCGGCCCGGAGCAGGCCGGGGCGTACGTCGCCGCGGACGGCGCCGTCGTGGCCGGCGGGGTCGCCGGCCTGGCGCGGG
>CAZMRP010000890.1:0-2356 GCA_964568275.1 uncultured Myxococcales bacterium | reverse complement strand
GAGAAGGAGCGGGCGCGCAGGGCCTGGACCGCCGAATCGACCGACGAGAGGGCGATCGGCGTGACCTTCCAGAACCGGCGCAGGACCTCGCCCACCAGCCCCGCCACCTCCGGATCGCGCTCGACGAGCAGCAGCGAGAAGTCGCGGGGGGCCGCGGGCACCTGCCGCAGCATCCCGGTGTCGTGGCGCCGCACCTCCTGGATCGCGGAGATGGCCAGGCGGATCTCGACGGTCGTGCCGCGCTCGGGGGCGCTGTCGAGACGGATCGAACCGCCCGCCTCCTGCTCGACGATCTTGCGGCACAGCGACAACCCGAGTCCGGTTCCGGTCTCGCCGCCCTCGCCGCCGCGCCGGGTGGTGAAGAAGGGGTCGAAGGCGCGCGCGCGGGTCGCCGCGTCCATTCCCGGGCCGTCGTCGATCACCTGGATCAGCACGTGGCCGTCCTCGGCCCGCGCCGTCATCCGCACGCGACCTTCGCGACGCAGCGCCTGGAACGCGTTGCGCAGGAGGTTGAGCAGCACCTGGGACAACCGCGTGCGCCGGATCCGGGCCTCCAGCCCGTCCGGAACCTCGACGGTCAGCTCGATCGAGCGTCGGGCGCACTCGGCCGCCATCATCCGGGCCGCGTCGCGGGCCACGACGGCGACGTTGGCGGCGGGGCGGTCGTCCTGGCCGCGGGCGATGCCCATCAGGTCGGCGACGATACGCTGGGCCTTGAGCGCTCCGGCCTGGATGCGATGGGCCTGCTCGGCCAGGTCCTCGAGGGTGCACTCGGGCTTCGGCTGCGCGATCAGCTGGCTCCAGCCGATGATCGTGGTCAATACGTTGTTCAGTTCGTGGGCCGTCTCGGCCGCCATCTGCCCCAGCAGCGCCAGCCGCTCGTGCCGCCGTTCCAGCGCCTGTTCGCGCACGCGGCGGTTGGGCATTCGCAGGACCACCAGCGCGCCGCCGTCCGCGAGCCGGGTGGGCTGCGGCAGCACCAGCACCTCGAGGTCCTCCCCCTCGGGCTCGGCCGGGGACGCGTACTTGCGGAACAGCCGGCCGGCCGACACCGCCTGCACCACCGCGTCCCGGAGCTCGGCGGGTCGCGCCACGCCGGCGGCGACCCGGTCGAGCAGCAGGCCCAGGGCGGCGGGTGTGCCGCCGGGCCCGAGCACCTGCTGGAGGTGTTCGTTCGTCGCCAGGACGCTCCCCGACCGCTCGACCAGGGCAGCCGGCTCGGCGCACAGGGCGAGCAGGGCGGTCCGTTCGTCCATTCGCTACTCGTGGTTGTAGATCACGACGGCATCGACGAACTGGATGGCGGCGGTGCCGGTCAAGGTCACCGAGACGCCGCCGAAGAACACGGCGTCGCCGGCGGCGGTGGCCGTGCCCGCGGGGAACAGGACCGCCGCCGGATAGCCGGTCGCCGGCAGTGCGCCGTCCTTCTGCGCCACGCCGCCGACCCAGGTCACGCGGTGCGACGCCCGGGTGGCGGCGAAGTCGAGGTCGTTCGCCCCGCCGACGACGACGGCCGAACCGTCCCCGAGCGTCGCCGAGGCGCCGAGGATGTGCGGCGCGTCGGCGGCGGCGTTCCAGCCGGTGATCGCGTCGAGGCGCACCGCCGGGGTGGCCCGGTTGATCACGTAGGGCGGGATCTCGGTGGCCGGGCAGGGTCGCGCCGTGGCGTCCGGGGTGTAGGTCGGGGTGTAGGTCATCGTGGTCTCGTCGTAGTTGCACGACGGACCGAAGCTCCCGGTCACCAGGTGCGCCACGGGCGCCGTGGCGTTGCCCAGCGGCGTCACCGCCGGGAGCAGGAAGTTCTTGCCCGGATAGACGTTGCCCGGGGAGGGCGAGAGGGGCGAGGTCCCCATCGCGCCGTTCTCCCAGACCGCGATGACGTCGGTGTCGACGGTGGCGGCCGTGGCGCCGCCCACGATCCACAGCTCGGGGACCGCGTCGTAGTTCATCAGCCCCACGCCGGCCATCGCCCGGGCCCGCGAGAGGGCGCCCGAGCTGATCGTGGAGGTGTTGGACGTCGAGTCCCAGATCTCCCAGGTCATCGACGGCCGCGCGGGCGGCGGGGTGGCGGGGTCGGTTCCGCCGAGCAGCACGACGCGCGGGGCCGCCAGCGGGTCGGTCTCCGGCCACAACGCGGCCACCGAGAACAGCCGCGGCGACGCCAGGTTGCCGAGCCCGGTGAAACCGCCCCGGCCGGGATCGCCGTCGCGGTTCGGATTGTCGACCAGCGCGTTGAGGTTCGGATCGAACCACTCGAAGGTCGTATGGAACCCCTTGGGGTCGGTGCCGGCGGCGCCGGAGATCGGCGTCACGCCCGGAAGCCAGCCGCCGTCCGGCAGCGGGGTGAACGACAGCA
>CAZMRP010000889.1:0-2357 GCA_964568275.1 uncultured Myxococcales bacterium | reverse complement strand
GGGGGTCGGGTTCAGCGCCGCCTCGAGCGCCCGGCGTTCGGCCGCGGCGCGCTCGACCTCGGCCCGCGCCACGGCGCCGTCGTAGCCTCCCGGTCCCCAGCACTCCTCGTCCTCGTGGTGCGCGGCGCAGTGCGCCGACCAGGCCTCGCGCTCGCGCTCGCGCTCCGCCTGCTCCGCCTGCCACTCGGCCTCCCGCTCCCGCTGCTCCGCCTCGCGCTCGAGCCGCTCCTCCTGGAGGTGCGCGATCCACTCCTCGTCGGTGCAGCTCGGCGTCTCGACGAACTGGTCCAGCACGAAGACGACCCCCTCCAGGTCGTTCGGCTCGATGAACCAGAGCCGGATCGCGAGCGCGCGGCCGGGCGTCGTCGCCGTGGCGCCGGGGTCCTGGTTCGACCAGAAGCGGTGGGCGACGTGGTAGAACGACTTGCCGGCCAGCGAGAGGCACTGGTACTCGGGCTCGGTCCCGAGCTGCGCGGGGAAGCCGGCGGCCGGCACCAGCGCCACCGGGGCGGCGGCGACCTCGACGAGGCCGCCCGGAGCCGCGGCCTGCTCGTCGGTCCCCGCGGCGCCGCCCGTCGCCACCGCACCGTCCGGCTCGATCGGCGTGACGGCGACGGTGCCGGCAAGGCCGGGCAGCTCGTCCGCCGAGGCGACGCAGCGCGCGTTGTCCGGGCGCTCCACCGCGACCCGCACGTGCTGGTACGAGCCCTGGGACGAGCCGCCGCTGCCGCTCGCGGTGCCGGCCACCCACTGCCGGACCGTCTTGTGCGCGCCCCACGTGCCGTCGCCGTCCTCCGTTCCCTCCTCCACGATCCGGAATCGGCCCTGGATGTCGCGCGGGGAACAGGCGTAGAGCCGGAAGCCCTCGCCCCAGCGGGCGCCGAGGGTGCGCAGCGAGAACTCGAGCGGCCCCTGGGTGCAGCGCACGGAGACCTCCTGGGCGGTGCGCGATTGGACGTGGCGTTCGAGGTACGGGCCGCAGGCCGTCGAGGCGAGTCCGGCGACGAGCAGCAGGGCGGAGCGGGTGTGCCGTGTCATGGCGGGAATCTGCCCTGCGGGTTTCGCGCTGTCAAAGCGGCGCGGGGCCGGCGCGCGCCCTCATCGGCCGCACGGCCGGTCGTTCCCGCGGCGGAGCGCGCGGAAGGTCAGGACCCCGAGCGTCGCCGCGACCAGCGGCGCGGCGAAGTAGGTCAGCACGGCGCTGTAGGCCGGCAGGGCGTCGTGGCCCTGGGCGTCGAGCACGAGGTACGCGACGTAGGCCAGGTAGGTGCCGAGGAACAGCAGGCCCTCCCAGCGGCTGATTCGGCAGTCGGTGAAGAACACCGGCAGGCAGGCCAGGCTCGCCGCCAGCAGCACCGGCATGTCGAAGCGCAGGACCGCCGGCGCCGCGGCGATGCCGTCCGGCGCCAGGAGGCCCGACAGTCCGAGCACCGCCAGCACGTTGAAGGTGCTGCTGCCCACCACGTTCCCCACCGCGATGTCCCGCTCGCCGCGCAGGGACGCCACCACCGACGAGGCCACCTCGGGGAGCGACGTGCCGGCGGCGACGATCGTCAGGCCGATCACCAGCTCGGACAGTCCGAGCCAGCGGGCGACGGCCACCGCGCCGGCGACGAGCCACCGCGAGCCGAGGACCAGGGCGGCGAGTCCGGCGGCGATCAGCAGCAGCTGCAACGGCACCGGCAGCGGGGCCCGCTGGGCGTCGGCGGGCGTCGGCGCGGGCTCGCGACGGGCCAGCCGGAGCAACAGCACGGTGTAGCCCGCGGCGCCGAGCAGCAGCAGCGCGCCGTCGAACCGGCCGACGGTGCCGTCGAGCGCCAGCAGGAAGCCGAGCCCCGTGACGCCGATCATCACCGGCACGTCCAGGCGCAGCAACTGCCGGGACACGGCGAGGGGCGTGAGCGCCGCCGCGAGCCCGAGGATGAACAGCAGGTTGAACAGGTTGCTGCCGACGACGTTGCCGAACGCCAGGTCGCTCTGACCGCGGAGCGCCGAGGCGGCGCCGATGGCCATCTCGGGAGCGCTCGTGCCGTAGGCCACCACCGTCAGGCCGATCACCAGCGGCGGGATGCCGAAGCGGGCCGCCAGGCCCGAGGCGCCGCGCACCAGCGCCTCGGCGCCGCCGATCAGCAGCCCCAGGCCCAGCACGAACAGGACCGCCGTCATCGCGTCCATCCCCGGCTCCGGACCGCCATCGTAGGCATCGTTTCCGGAAGGGCAAGCGGCGGGGCGGCGGCGCGGCCCGATTGCCAACGCCGCCGGCTCGCCGTAGCCTGGACGGGCGTGGGCGCGGGAGGGCGGCGGTGGAGCGCGGGACGCGAACGGGTTGCGGCACGACGGCGCGGGGCCTACGCCCG
>CAZMRP010000888.1:0-2358 GCA_964568275.1 uncultured Myxococcales bacterium | reverse complement strand
CGTGACTCGTCAACAACTGACGCCGCTTCAGATGGCGGCACCGACGGCGGACCCGGCGGCACCGACGGTCCACCCGCCGTCGCCAACCGCTGTCCGCGCCAGTAGCGCCACAGCAGCCACCCGGCCAGCACCGCCGCGTAGACCATCGTCCCCGCCAGCCACGACCAGACGACGCCGCCCACCGGCGCCCGCAACACAACGCCGGTCGCCACGGCCAGCGCCAGCCCCAGCGCGAACGAGGTCGGCGCCAGCATCCCGAGCGACAACCGTCGCCGCTCGAGCGACCGGTGGGCCAGGCGCGCCAGCCCCAGGGCCAGCAGCAGCCCGGCCAGCCCCCGCAGCCACGGGAAGGTGGCCAGCACGGTCCGCCCCTGGTAGCGGAACCGCACCTCGGTCTCGTCCTTCGGCTCCACGAGACTGCGGGTGAACTCGAGCCGCAGCCCTTGCCGCGGCACGTCGACCCGGATCGGCAGCAGGCCGCGGCTCTCCGTGGAGACGCCCGAGCGCAGCTCCAGTCCGCGCCGGCCCTCCAGGACCTCGCCGCCGAACGACGGCCGCCCGTCGGCGACGCGCTCCGGCCCGGCGACGCCCGCCATCCGATCGACGTCCTCGGCGTCGCGCTTGCCCAGCTTGCCTTCGTCGCCGGCCGCGCGCGCCCCGGTGCCGCCTTCCTCCTCGTCGGCGTACTCCTCCTTCTCCTGCCAGACGACCGTCTGTTCGGCCGCCTCCGGTTCCATCGGCACGTTCCGGTTCGCGGCGAGCTCCCGCCGCAGCATGCTCACGTGGTCGTCGGAGGGCCCGCGGTAGGCCGCCGGGTCCACCGGGCCGAGCGTCTCCACATCGATCTTCGCGTCGCCCTCGAAGGCGAAGTAGCGGTACTCGTCGGGGACCCACAGCGCGATGGTCCAGCTCGAGATCAGGAGGTCGACCCGCGGCATCGGGAACGTCCCCTCGCCCATCAGGCCGTCGATCCGGGGCACGTCCGCGTAGTACAGCACCTCGACGACGAAGGTCTCCGGCACGCCGTCGACGCCGATCGTCGAGCGCGGAACGGGGACCATGACCCAGCGGTCGTCGCCGCTGGGCTTGACCGGGAGTCCGCGGACGAAGGTGGCCCACAGCTTGGCCCCGTCGGGCAGCCAGACCCCGACGAACTGCCGCTCGTTGTTCTGCACGTGGAGCACCAGGTCGCCGACGGCCTTGCCCTCGCGGTTGACCATCAAGTCGAGGTTCGCGCGCTGGACCGCCGACGCCAGCACCTCGCGTTCGGCGTGCCGCACGACCGTCAGCGGCACCGCGTGGGGCAGCCCGCTGGTGCGGTAGGCCAGCACCGCCTGGCCTTCCAGCTCGGTGCCGCCCGGCACCTCGGACACGTCGCACGGCTCGGCGCCCTGCGGCGGTCCCTCCGGCCGGACCTCCATCCCCTCGGCCGCGTGCAGCACCAGGAACCCCGCCTGACGCACCACCTCGCGGTCGGTCCCGGCCTGCACCAGCTTGACCACCTTGACGTCCGGCGGACGGACCTCGCCCACGTTGCGCGCCAGCTCGTAGCGCAGCACCAGCGCGGTCGCCTCGCGGCGCGCGTAGCCGGCGCGCACGGTGGCGAGCTGGAACTCCTCGCCTTCCGGAACGACGTCCACGGCGAAGTCGCCCGTCGCGCGGATCCCCTCCGCCTCCTTGGGGAACCGCAGCACGACCGCCTCGAACGAGCCGCGCTCGACCTGCACCGTCAGCGCCAGCTCGCCCGACACGACGTGCCGCTGGAAGGCCACGCGGTGCACCAGGTCGGCCACGGCGCGCAGCGGGTCCTCCTGCATCGGCGCCGCGCGGTCCGACCAGCGGACCGATGCGCGCGGCGCGCGCGGGACCAGCGCCCGCACCAGCGTCCCGCCGTCCGCCGTCGCCTCGCGCTCCAGCACCACGCCGCCCGGCTCGATCCGCAGCTCCTGGTCGGCCCGCGGCAGCGTCAGCTCCAGCCGCGTGATCCCCGACTCGACCAGCGGCAGCTCCAGCCCGTGCGGACCCTGCCCCCGCTCGACGTTCAGTCGGTACGCCATCGTCACCTTCCGCGGCGTCGGCGTCCCGTAGTAGATGTACCCGGCCTGCGCGATCAGCCGATGGTAGCCGTCGCGCTGCGTCAGCGTGGCCGAGCGGCCGTCGACGGCGAACGCCTCGAGCGCCGCGGTGTCCGGCAGCAGCGGCACGTCGACCCACCCCTCCCGGCGCAGCACCAGCAGCTCGATCTCGGCCTCGATCCGCGCCTGCCGCTCCTCGCCGTCCACCACGACCCGGTACACCGCGCTCGCGATCACGCTGTCCGCCGGCGTCTGAGATGTCAACCAGTCGATCCACTGATGT
>CAZMRP010000887.1:0-2361 GCA_964568275.1 uncultured Myxococcales bacterium | reverse complement strand
GGAGGCCCAGCCGCGCGGCCTGCTGGTCGAGGAACGCGCCGGTACCGGCGGCGCACAGGTCGTTGAGCGCGTGATCGAGGATCCGAGGCTCGCCGGTGCCGGGGAGCCTGATGAACTTGGCGTCCTGGCCGCCGATCTCGAGCACCGCGCGGGCCCGCGGGTGGAAGCGCGCGGCGGCGCGGGCGTGCGCGACGATCTCGCTCACCCGCCCGGCGGGGTCGGGCACCAGGGACTTGCCGGAGCCGGTGGCCACCACCGTCAGCTCGAGGTCGCCGGGGCGCGCGAGCGTTTCGGCCAGCAGGCGGCGCAAGGCGGCGGCCGGGCGGCCCTGCGTCCGCAGCACGCGGGCGTCGACCACCCGCTCTCCGTCGAGCAGCGCGAGCTTGGCGGTGACGGAGCCGATGTCGATTCCCAGGTGCGCCATCGGTCGGGATTTGAGGGGGGGTACGACCCCGGCGTCAAGCGGAACCTGTCCCGCCGGCGCAACGCGCCGCCACGCCTGGCGAATTGAATGCGGGTGTGGCAACGTCCGTCTGCCGGCGCGCCGCGGATCGCGTGCGGGAGGTGGGCGTGCGCATGTCGCTCGGAAGGCTCGCAGGGTGCATGCTGGTCCTGCCGACGGCCCTGCTGTGGGCGCCGGAGGCCGGGGCGCGCGCCGCGGACTACGTCGTCGTCGACAGCGCCTGGACCGGCTCGCTGCCCAAGGCCGTGCTGCTGTCCCCGGACGGGGAGCGGGCCTACGTCACCAACTTCGGCCGGCGCGGCTCGCGCAACGTCTCGGTCTACCGCACGGCGGACCTCGAGGAGGTCGGCCAGGTCGACTTCGAGGGCAACGGGGTCGAGATGGCCGTGACCGGGGACGGGCGGACGCTGTACGTCTCCAACTTCCGGCGCCACCTGGTGGAGATCATCGACACCGAGTCGCTGACGGTGACGGCGGAGGTGCCCGTCGGCAAGAACCCGAAGACGATGGCGCTCTCGGCCGACGAGCGGACGCTGTACGTGTCCAACTGGTCGACGAACGACGTGTCGGTGGTCGATCTGGAGTCGCGCACCGAGTTGCGGCGCCTCCCCGTCGGCGCGCATCCGCGCGGAATCGCCGTCACGACGGGCGGGACGCTGATCGTCGGCAACCACGCCGACGACACGTTGTCGTTCCTCGACACCGCCACCTGGGCCCCGTTGTTCCCGCCGGTGGACCCGGGGCCGTGTCCGCGGCACGTGATCCTGTCGCCCGACCAGCGTTGGACCTACGTCGCGACCCAGGGCTCGGGCAAGGTCGTGCGGCTCGACGCGGCGACCGGCGAGGTCGTCGCGCGCTGGGACGGCGGCCACAATCTCAAGACGATCGACGTCTCCGCCGACGGCCGGTACCTGTTCACCGCCGTGTTTCTCGAGACCGAGGTGGGCGTGATCGATACCGCGGACGGCACGACGCGCTTCTTCACGGTGCGGGGGATCGAGCGGCCGTGCGGTCTGGACGTCACGCCCGACGGGAAGCGGATCTACGTGACCGGGTGGCTGGACTTCCATCTGTACGTGCTCGAGCGCAAGGACGAGCAACCGGTCGCGTGAACGCCGGGCGGCTGCGGGTCAACGATCCGGTCGGTCGGACGCGGGGCCGCGCCCCGGGCAGGTGCCGTTCGCGGTGCGGGGCGGCGGGTCGGGCTTGAACGTCCGGCGGCGGGTCGGCTAGTCTCCGGCGGGTTCGAGAGGGAGGTGGCGATGGCGCTCCGGTGGTGGTCCAGCAGGGGAGTCGGTTTCCGGCGTCGCCGCGGAGTCTGGTGGTCGGTGCTCGTGGCGGTGGCCGCCGGCTGTCCGCCGGCCGGCCCCGGGGCGGACGAGCCGCTGACCGCGCTGGCGCCGGACCGGGAGCCGACCACCGCGGTGTCGACCGCCCAGAACGCCGAGGTGGTGGCGGCCAAGCAGCGCATCGTGCCGTACGAGGTGGAGCAGGGCGGGACGGTGTACGCGATTCGCGACCTGATGGGACTCCTGCCGCGGGTCGCCCATCCGCGCGAGCGGTCGGAGGCGGCGTTCCTGGCGGCCGCGGCGACGCTGGACCTGGTGCTGTACGCGGACCTGGCCGCGGACGAGCGGCCGCTCGGCGGCCTGCGCGACGCCTGGGGCGCGGCGGATCGGGACGGTGTGGTCGCCGCCGTGGCGACGCGGCTCGAGCAGCTGCGCGGGACGTTCGTTCCGGCGGCCATCGACAACGCCCTGGTGGTGGCGGGGGCGCTGCGCACCGCCGACCATGCCCGCGACGCGGACTTCGCCCGGCTCAACGAGGTGGCGGCCGCGGACGGCCCGTTCGGTTACGCGGCGCGGATCGTGCTGCTGGACCTCCACGCCCGGCTGCTC
>CAZMRP010000886.1:0-2363 GCA_964568275.1 uncultured Myxococcales bacterium | reverse complement strand
CGTCGGGCGGAAGGCCGAGGCTGTCGGCGAGCCGCCGGGCCGGGTCGATCGTCAGGCACAGCACGCGGCGCCCGGCGGCGCAGAGGCCCACCGCCACGGCGGCCGCGGTGGTCGTCTTGCCGACGCCCCCCGCGCCCAGGCACGCCACCACGCGCCGGTCCGCGAGCCGAACGCCCAGGGTCTGCGGCGCGTGGTCGACGGCCATCCCGCGGACCTACAGCAGCTCGGCCGCCAACTCGGCCAGCGGCGAGCGCTCCCCCCGCGTCAGCGTGATGTGCCCCGCCAGCAGCTGGTCCTTGAACCGCTCGGCCACGCCGGCCAGCCCGTTGGACTCGGCGTCGACGTACGGATTGTCGATCTGCTCCGGGTCGCCCGTCAGGACGATCTTCGTGTTGTCGCCGCAGCGGGTGATCACCGTCTTGACCTCGTGCGGGGTCAGGTTCTGCGCCTCGTCGACGATCAGGAACTGGTTCGGCAGCGAGCGGCCGCGGATGTAGGTCAGCGGCTCGACCTCCAGCACCCCGCGCTGGAACAGGTCCTCGTAGCCGCGCGCCCCGCGCGGCCGGGACTGGGTCGTGGCCGCCGCCGGGCCGACGTTGAAGATCAGCTCCAGGTTGTCGTAGATCGGCTTCATCCACGGATTGAGCTTCTCCTCCACGTCGCCCGGCAGGTAGCCGATGTCCTTGCCCAACGGGAACACCGGTCGCGAGACCAGCATCCGGGCGTAGACGTTGTCGTCGACCGTGCGCCGCAGCCCCGCGGCGATGGCCAGCAGGGTCTTGCCCGTGCCGGCATGGCCGATCAGCGTCACCAGCTTGAGCTCGTCGTCGAGCAGCAGATCGAGGGCGAAGCTCTGGTCCTTGTTGCGCGGCCGGATGCCCCACACCCCCTCGCGCGGCACCCGCAACGGCTTGATCCGCCCGTCCCGGGCGTCGAAGCGGCCCAGCGCCGTGTGGTTCGGCGCCGCGACGTCCCGTGCCAGCACGCACTGGTTCGGGAACAGCTCCGCGTCGTCCGGCCTGGGCACCGCCCCCCCGGGTCGGCTCAGCGCGTCGACCAGCTCGCTCGGCAGCAGCAACTCGACCGTGCCCGAGTAGCCGCCGTCGCGCACCACGCGGCCCGAGTCGTAGTTCTCGGCGTGCAGCCCGAGCGCGTCGGCGCGGATGCGGAGGTTGGTGTCGAGCGTCACGAAGGCGGTGGGCTTGGCCTGGTCGGCGTTGCGGAGGTCCAGCGCGACCTGGAGGATCGACGAGTCCTGGCTGCGGGAGTCGCGGGAGCGCAGGTCCAGCGCCCCGCGGGGGAGGGCGACCCGCAACGTGCCCCCGCCCGGCAGCGCCACGCCCGTGGACAGCGACCCGCCCTCCTCGCGGAACTTGTCCAGGTAGCGCGACACCTCCCGCGCCGCGCGGCCCCGCTCGCTCAGCTCGCGCTTGAACCCGTCGATCTCCTCGATCACGAAGATCGGGACCACCACGTCGTTGTCCTCGAACTTGAACACCGCCTGCGGGTCGTGCAGCAGCACGTTGGTGTCGAGCACGTAGTTCTTCCTCATCGCTCGCCTGGCGCCTCCGTCGTCTCCCCCCGGGCCCCCGTGGTCTCCCTCTCCGTCTCCGTCCCCTCCGTCGCCGTCGGCGCTCCGAAGCGGTAGTGCCCGAAGCGCTGCCGGACCTTGCGGATCGCGTCATACCTCCGGTCGTCGCCCACGATCCAGCCGTCGTAGCCGATGCCCTCGCGCAACGTCGCCGCCATCGCCGGGTCGTCGTCCAGCCCCAGCAGGGCGTGCTGGAGCGCGGCGGCCACCCGCAGCCGCTCCGGGTCCTCGCGGCCGCCGACCAGCGGGACCTGCACCGCCACCGCGTCGCGCGGGATGCGCGCCGTCTTGGCCAGCAACCGCAGGCGCGCGCGCTGCTCCGCCGGCAGCGTGTCGACGATGTTGTGGTACAGCGCGCCCGCCGCCAGCGTGCGCTCGCCGGGCGGCCGCAGCAGGTCCGCCAGCACGTCGCCGTGCCGCCGGTACAGCCGCGCCGCCCGGAGGAACTCGGCCGCGTCGAGCCCCCGGGACTCGATCAGATCGAGCGGATACAGGTAGCCCGACGTCGAGTCCTCGATCAGGCCGATCGGCAGGCCCGCGGCGTCCCGCAGCTCGCGCAGCGGCCCGTCGGCCGGCGCCACGACGTAGCCCAGGTACGACGGCGAGCCGCCGGCGACCGCCGCCAGCAGCAGCCGCAGGCGCTTGCCCCGCAGCGCGGGCTCCTGCGCGAACCGCTCTGCGAGCTGCACGTAGAGCAGCGGAGCCAGGAACGCCGCCTCCACCTCGCCCGCCAGGAACACCTCCGCCGCCTCCGCGTAGTTCGAGGTCAGCC
>CAZMRP010000885.1:0-2365 GCA_964568275.1 uncultured Myxococcales bacterium | reverse complement strand
GTGGCCAGGCCGAGCGCGTAGCGTGCGTCCTCCTTGGCCCAGCCCTCGACGGTCTCCTGGCCGACCTTCGTGCGAAGCTGGTCGGGGTTGCGGCGGCGTTGCAGCTCGTGGAGCCGCTCGAAGGCCCGCCGGTAGAACGCGATCTGCTCCCCCGCGGTGCGTTCGAGCAGCTCACGCTCCGCCGCGTCGAGCTCCTCCGGCACGACGTGCTCGCCGCCGAAGGTGACGTAGCGCTGGGACTTCTCGGTGTACGAGCAGAGCCGGGCGTCCTCGAGCGCCTCGAGGGCCAGGCGGGACACGCCGAGGACGTCGAAGTTCAGCGTCACGTGCTCGGCGACCGAGTGGTGGCCCATGCGGAAGACGATGGTGCGGTTCGACTTGCGGGACGCCGCCACGTCGCGGCGCGCCTGCGCCCGCAGCTCGGGGATCGGCTCGGGGTAGCGGCTGATGCGGGCGTAGGCCGCCGAGATCGTCTCCGGGGTCGGCTCGACGTCGGCGGGCAGCTCGCCGGCGCGCAGCGCCTTGACCAGCTCCCGATCCAGGGTGTGTCCGGCGAGAATGACCTGCAGCATGCGTCCTCCGTTCCGCGCGACGCGGGCGTTCGCTTCGTAGCGGGGGGCGGCGCGGGCGTCAAGCGGCGCCGGCGTTCGGGGCCGGGAGGGGCTTCCGGGTCAGCCGGCGCCGCAGGCCATGTAGTCGGCGTTCTGGGCCTCGCACCCGTCGATCACCGGGAGCCCGAGCGTGTTGCAGACGGCGGTCGCGTCCTCGCCGGCGCAGGTCGCCAGCGCCGTCAACGCGCCGATGCAGCCCGTGCCGGCGACGTCCGCGCACCCGTCGACGCACGCCGCGAGGGTCGGCGGGCCGGAAGGGCACTCGGCGTCGACCGCGGGGCCGCACAGTGTCGTGCAGGGGTCGAGCACCGCGCACTGCATCAGGTCGGCGTATTCGGTGAGGCAGCCGGCGACGGCGGCGCGGCCGAGCGTGTCGCAGGTCACGCCGAAGTCGTCGCCGGCGCAGTCGGACAGCTCGTCGAACTCGGCGGGGCAGGCCGTCTGGGAGCCGACGCAGTTCGAGATGCAGTGCGCGAACGTGGCGGCGGTCTCGTCGCAGCCGGCCGTCATCGCCTGGCCGCAGTAGCGGCCGCAGGGGCCGCCCGCCATGCACCCGAGCAGCGCGTACTGCTCGTCCTCGCAGCCGACGGCGAGCGGCGTGCCCGCCGCGTCGCAGGCAATCGTCGGGTCGTCGCCGGCGCAGGTCGCCAGCGTCGCGAAGGCCTCCGGACAGTCGGCGACGAGCGACGCGCAGCCGGAGAGACAGGCGTCGACCGTCGGGGGGCCGGCGGTGCAGCCGGCGGCGACCACCGGGACGCAGTACGTGGTGCAGACTTCCGGCGGGGGGACGTCCGCCGGAGTGTCGGCGGGGGTGTCGACCGGAGTGTCGACCGGGGTATCCGCCGGGGTGTCGGCGGGTGTATCGGCGGGCAGGTCCTCGGGGACGTCCGTCGTGCCCTCCTCGAGGACGTCGGCATCCTCGCCGCCGGTATCGGCGGCCGAGTCGTCGTCGCCGCAGGCGGCGCCGGCGAGGACCAGGGCCAGCAGGACCGGGAATCCGAGCCACCATCGTTGCATCGCTGCTCCTCCCCGGCGCGTCGAGCGGGCGGCGCGCCGCCGGGGTCAGCCTTCGACGGGTCGGTGGGGTTGTCAAGCCCTCGGCCGCCGGGACCGGCGGTCAGCGGAGGTTCGGGGTTCCGGTGGTGGTGGTGGTGCCCGGCGTGCCGTCGGCGGGGCTGAGCGTGTTGCGCGCGATTTCGAGCGAGACGGCGTTGAGGCGAATGCGCCCGGCGCCGCCTCCGCCGCCTCCGCCGTAGTAGTCGGCGCCGCCGATGCAGCCGACGGAGCTGCCCAGAAGCGCGGTGGCGCTGCTGCCGGCGCCGCCGGCGCAGCCGTAGGTGCCGGGGTCGGGGCCGCCCGCGGCGGAGGTCAGGCGGGCCTCGCCGCGCTGGCCGGGATTCGAGTAGTACCCGTAGGCGCCGTAGCCGACGCCGCTGCCGGCGCCGCCGCCGTTGGCGGCGATCACCGCGCCGGTCTCGACGACCACCCGCTCGGCCTCGAGCAGGATCCCGCCGCCGCTGCCTCCTCCTCCTCCTCCTCCGTCGGCGTTTCCGCCGCCGCGTCCGCCCAGTCCGCCGGCATCGATCAGGCCGCGAACGCGCAACGTGCCGCGAGCGGTGAGCTGCAACGCCCCGCCCCCGTGTCCGCCTTCGCCGCCGGGAGGGGAGGTATCGAATCCGCCGTTGCCGCCGCCGCTGCCGTCGCGGAGCGGGACCAGCTCGGGGTTGCCGTGGAGCCTGCCGGCGGCGCCGGCG
>CAZMRP010000884.1:0-2367 GCA_964568275.1 uncultured Myxococcales bacterium | reverse complement strand
GGATGGACGGATGGCTCGGCGGAAACCAAACCGGCGTCGGATTTCCTACGCTCCCTTCTCGACGCCGATCGGCACGCGCGCCGTGCCGCGCGTCGGACTTCGTCTGCGGACCTCGGTCATGCGTCACCTCCCCTGGCATCCCAGGCTAGCGCCGCCGGCCGGGGCCGGCAAGGCGCGGCCTGCTAGTGGCGGTGCAGATCGTGGTGCATCACCTGCCGCGTCGCGGTCAGGCGCTCCTCGGCCGGCATCTTGGATAGCTCGCGGTTGAGGTTCTCGTCCCCCTCCTTCATCAGCAGGTCGGCCACGTAGTCGATGATGCTCGGCGGGAACGCCCCGGACGACTCGTACATCGCCCGGCGCTCCCGGAGCAGCCGTGCGCACGCCACGCACGAGCCCGGCAACGCCTCGAGCCGCGCCAGCAGCTCGGGGTCCTTGAAGATGTTCCCCTCGACGTACGTGCGGTCGGCGAGCTCCAGCATTCCGTCCGCGGTGAGCCCGTGGTCGGCGGCCGTGGCCAGCCCCGCCAGCAGCAGGTGGAACAGCGCCGAGCCGTCCGGGGAGCGGATCTCGACGGTCTGGCGGCCTCGCTCGTCCACGAACCGGCTCGTCTCCTGCGGGTTCACCTGGCGGGCCAGGTCCGTCGCCCCGCTCCAGCCCAGGGGGACGCGGATCAGCACCGAGCGGTTCGAGTGTCCCCAGCAGATGCGGGTCGGCGCCTCCTGGTTCGGGACGAGGCGCAGGAAGGCGGCGGCCTCGGTGTTGCCGAAGGCCGAGAGGGTCGCCGCGTAGTGGATCATCCCGCCGATCAGCTTGGTCGCCTCGTCGGACAGCCCGCGACGGTTGCCGGACATGATGTTGTGCCCGTCCTTCGCCAGCTCGAGGTGGATGTGGAAGCCGTTGCCGGCCACCCCTTCCTCCAGCTTGGGGGCGAAGGTCGCCATCATCCCGTGGCGGAACGCCACGTTCCGGATCAGCCAGCGCGCCAGCGCGGTCGAATCCCCCATCTCCTCCAGCGGCCGCGTCAGGAACTCGATCTCGTGCTGCTCCGCGCGGCTGCCCGCCAGCACCGGATTGTCCGAGCGCACCGACTGGATGTACCCGACCTCCGCGTGCGCGTACTTCACCGCCCCGGTGATCTGCTGCACGTGCCGCACCATCTCGTTGACCACCTCGGCCCCCTTCACGAACGGGGCGGCGCTGTGGTACCCGGCCTGGCTTGCCGGCGTGTAGTACTCCGTCCCTCCCGGACCGACGAGGAAGAACTCGAGCTCGGCCAGCGCCAGCAGCTCCAGCCCGGTTCGCTCGCGGAACCGCCGGTTGGCGAATGTCAGGATGTTGTCCGGCGTCAGGCGCGCCAGGTTCCCCTCCCGGTCGAGGAATCGGCAGATGAAGTCCAGGCTGCCCGCGTCGAACGGGTTGAGGAACGCCGTGTGGTACGAGGGCACCACGTAGAGGTCCGAGACGGCGGCGTCGACCAGCCCCCGCAGCAGGCTCGAGCCGTCCACCCGTTCCCCCGACGCGAGAATCCGCTCCGCCTGCCGCAGGTCGCTGAACGGCAGCCGCATCTCCTTGAGCTGGCCGTCCAGCGCCGTGTAGTGGAAGGTGAAGCGTTCGATGCCCTTCTTCCGCACGACCTCCAGCAGATCCTGACGCGTGAACGCGCTGCGCTCCTTGTCGAGCAGCAGGCAGAGCGGGTTGGAGAGCGGCAAGTGGTCGACCATCGGATTCCTCCATCTCGTCCGGGGCGATCTCCCGCGGCCCGGCCACGGCCCCCGCGCACGGCGTGAAATGCGAGAATACCCGAGGTCGGGGCGCAGTTCCAAGTCGGCGGCCGGAACCGCGCGCCGCGGCAGGCGGTCTCCCCTCTGCCGCCCCGCCCGTGCTAGGTTCGCGCGCCGATGCCCGTGGACCCCGAGCCGCTCTCCGACGAGGCGCTGCTGCGACGCGTGGCGCGGGGCGAGCACGAGGCGCTGCGCATCCTCGTCGACCGCCACGGGGCGCGCGTCCGGCGCCTCGCCGCTCGCGTGCTCGGCAACCCGACGGACGCCCAGGACGCCGCCCAGGACGTGTTCGTCTCGGTGTTTCGCCACGCCGGGTCCTACGAGCCCGTCGCGAAGTTCACGACCTGGCTCTACCGCGTGACCGTCAACCGTTGCCTGACCGAGTTGGACGCGCGGCGCGTGCCGCAAGGCCGAAAATTATACGGCGCGCTCCAGCGCACGGAAACGCGCACGGGACGAACGGTGCCTGCAGCGCGCCGGTACGCGATGGGAAAAAAAAACCCCGGGCCTTGCGGCTCGGGGTTGGAAGGGCGGCTTTCTAATGAAGGGAAGAAAGGCCGCCAGGGGATTCGGTGGTCGAGACGAC
>CAZMRP010000883.1:0-2369 GCA_964568275.1 uncultured Myxococcales bacterium | reverse complement strand
GATCAGCGCGTAGATGACCAGCGACTCGATCAGGGCCAGCGCGAGGATGAAGGGCACGAACAGGTCCTTGCGCGCCCCGGGATTCCGCGCGATGCCCTCGAGCGCCGCGGCGGCGGCCCGGCCCTGGCCGAGCGCCCCGCCGAAGGCGGCGATGGCGATGGCGAGCGCGGCCGCCAGGGCGATCAGGCCCTTGTTCAGCGACTCGCCCTCGGCCTGCGCCGCCGCTCCGCCCTCGCCGGCGGCCGCGACCGGAGCACCCTCCGGCTGCGCCACGGCGATGCTCACCGTCCCGAACAGCAGTCCCGCGACCAGCAGCAAACCAAAGAACCTCATCATCGGACACCTCCTCGCGAAGCCTCAGTGCGCTCCGTGCTCCTCGGCTTCCTCTCCGGCCACCGCCAGGCTGATATAGACCATCGACAGCAGGCAGAACACCGCCACCTGCACCACGATCACCAGCACGCCGAGCACCATCGTCGGCAGCGGGACCACGATCGGCACCAGCGGCACCAGCGTCGTGAAGATCCCGACCACCGTGTGGTCCGCGTACATGTTCCCCAGGAGCCGCATCGACAACGACACCATCCGCGCCAGATGGCCGATCAGCTCGATCACGAACATCAGGATCGGCAGGCCGGTCAGGAAGTGGATCGGCTTGTGCAGCGGCCCCATGAACTCCTTGAGGTAGCCGATGCCGTGGCGCTTGAAGCCGTAGAACTCGCTGGCCAGCACCACGATCGCCGCGCAGGCCAGGGTGGTGTTGAGGTTCGAGGTCGGCGGCTGGAAGCCGGGGACGAGGCTCATCGAGTTGGAGAACAGGATGAAGAAGGCGCAGGTGCCGATCAGCGGCAGGAAGGTCCGCGCCTCCTTGGCCCCCATCATCGATTCCATCTGCCCCAGGACCATCTCGGTCAACAGCTCGGCGAAGGTGCGCGGCGTCAGCTTGGCCTCCGGGATCAGCGCCTGCTTCGCGTCGCGGACCTTGCCCCAGACCAAGAGGCCGAACACGACCAGGATCAGGAACACCAGCAGCGCGCCCAACACGTGCTGCAGGTCCAGCGACTGGCCGGCCATCCACGAGCGCCCCAGGCGGCCCTCGAAGAACGCCACCAGCGCGTCGTAGTTCGGCAGGAAGGCGAACCAGGACTGGTGCTCAGGCATCCGCGCCTCCCTCGGCGCGCTCCCGCCCCGACAGGAACGCCGCCCCGAGCAGTCCCACGACCAGCGCCGAGTAGCCCAGCGCCAGCCCCATCGGCTCCAGGCCGGCCCAGCGGATCAGCGCCCAGACCGCGCCGAGCAGCAGGCCGAACTTGACGACGAACAGCCCGGCCAGCAGCAGCTTGCGGCGCCCGCCGCCCGCGGGCCGGGTGCCGAGCAGCCGGGCCACGACCCAGCGCAGGCCGAGCCAGTTGAGGACGGCGAGCGTGCCGCCGAGGCTGGTGGCCAACGCCTCGAGCCCCACGCCCCACAGCAGGGTGGCCAGGAGGGTCAACGCGAGCGCCGCGCCCACGACCAGCAGGTCATAGGCCAGCGTTCCCGTCTCCCTTGCCGCCGTCGTCGCTTCGGTCCGCATCCCTCAAGTACCGCCGCGAAACCCTCACGATCGCCATCCCCGCCGCGGCGATCCCGAGCGCCAAGCCGACCCACTGGAGCACCGGTCGCGTCCCGAACAGCCCGTCGAGCCAGCCGCCGCCGAAGTACCCGATGGCGATGGCGGCGCCCATCTCCAGGCCGACCGAGCCGATGTCCATGGCCTCGTGCCACGGACTGCGCGCCCGACGCCCGCTCTTCACTCCCTCTCCCCGGCGGGCCAGGCCCGCGCACGAACGCTCCCCCCAGACCTCGGTACGCGACCGCCTGCCCCCACGACCCGCCCCCACGGGATTGGGCCGCAGTTACCACGCGACGGGTGTCGGGGTCAAGGCGTGGTCAGCGCGTCGCGGACAGCTCGGCCGACACCAGTTGCACCAGGAACAACAGCGGATTGGCCGCCAGCAGCTGACCCTCGAACCGCACCGTCTGGCCCAGCTGCAGCCGCTCGGCCGCCGCTTGCCCCGAAGGCTCGACCTGCAGCCGCACGCGGACGTGCGGCGCCAGCTCCTCCGGCCCCGCCACCTGCAGCTCGAGCCGCTGGCCCTTGAGGTCGGCGAAGTCGAAATCGTGCCCGCCCAGCGGCACGCTCTGCACGATCCGCCCCTGCCCGTGGAGCTTGCGCCCGAGCCACTCGTCCTTCATCCGCCGGTTGACCTCGTAGGAGGCCACCCGACGGTCGAAGCAGGCGCGGATGAAGGTCTGCACGTCCCCGGGCGGGCCCGCGGCCGCCGCCGACTCCGGCTCGATGCGGAAGCTCTGCTCGACCGGCGCCGCCG
>CAZMRP010000882.1:0-2371 GCA_964568275.1 uncultured Myxococcales bacterium | reverse complement strand
CCCCCTACTCCGCCGTCCGCACCTTCCGCCGCCTCGCACCCGCCTGGCGCCCCCACCTCGACGCCTTCCTCCACGGCGCCGACGACACCCCCCTCCTCCCCCACCTCCCCGTCGCCCTGCTCGCCAAACCCGCCGCCCGACACCGCGCCGCCGAGGTCCAATCCCTGCTCGCCACCCTCCAACACTTCCACGACGAGGAACTCGCACCCCTCGCCCACGCCCGCACCACCACCGGCTACCACCTCTGGCCCGTCCCCCAGGCCGAACGCGACCCGCTGTTCCTCCGCGCGAAGTACCTCCACGAAACACGCGTCGCCTGACAAGTCCTCCCCGACCGCACACCCCACCCCCACGGCCGTGTCACGCGCCGCCGGCAAACGCGACCGTCCGCGGCACCGCCGCCGCCGGCCGATCACCCGAACCGCCGGCCGGTGAACTCCCGTTCGTCGCGGAAATCGATGGTCTGTAGTTTCTCGGACGCCCCGCGATCGACCGCGGCGGCCTCACCGAGCCGTAACTCGCCCCGAACCGACGTCGCGCGCGGCGCCGCCCAAACCCCCCTCCCGACGACGACGCAACGGCTCCGGCTCCGCTCCCCGGTCCTCCAACTCCTGCATCGACACCCGCACCCGCTCCATCAACGACGGCAACTCCTCCCGCGTCAGCCCCGCCGTCGGAATCTGCGGCGCGAACAATACCTCCACGTGGCCGCTGCCGAGCCGCCAACCCCCCTTCGGAATCAACCGCTGCGAACCCAAGACCCGGATCGGCACGATCGGAACCCCCGCCTCGATCGCCAGGTGGAACACCCCCTTCTTGAACGGCAACAACCGACCGTCCGCACTCCGCGTCCCCTCCGGAAATACCAGCACGTTCGTCCCCGCCCGCACCCGCCGCGCCGCCTCCCGCAACAACGCCACCGCACTCGCCCGATCCCCACGGTCGATCTTCAAATGCCCCGCCATCGCAATGTACCAGCCGATGAACGGAACCCGGAACACCTCCTTGCGCGCCAACCACCGGAACTCCACCGGCAGGACCGCACCCAGAATGCAGATGTCCGCAATGCTCGCGTGACTCGAAAAGAAGATCTGCGGCCCGTCCAACCGCACGTGCTCCAACCCCCGCACGTGCGCCTGCACCCCCGCCGCCCGGGCCCTCTCCCGCGCCCAACGCTTCATCAACGCGTCCTGCCGCGGACCCGCCCGCTCCACCAACCCCCAACCGAACGATACCAACGGCCAGAACACGCTCGCCGCCCCCACCCCCGACCAACGCACCACGCTGTCCCACAACGGGATCTCCACCGCCGACCCACACCCCGACTTGCCCATCACCCTCGCCTCCCCGGAACCCGCCGCACCGCGCGGCCGGTCCCCCCCCTTCCTAGCCCCCGGAAGGCGACGAGGCAAACGAATTGTTTAGGTCGGTCCGTTTAGGTCGTACTGTTTAGGTCGCGGCGTTTCAAACGAGCCGGGCCGCGAAAAACCGTGCGATTCCGAACGCCGCCGCGGACGAAGATGAGCGGGCCGCCCCCACCCCCCCGGGCGAACCCCCACCCGTCGCTCAACGACGCACGTGCTCCAACAACAAGTCGAGGAACTTCTCCCGCGCCGCCGGCTCCCGCAAACCCCGCGGCTTGCGCGCCGCCCGCCCCGTCAAACTCGGGAACGGTCCCGCCAACGCCGACGTGAACAACGTCAACTTGAACGCCAACCGCTGCTCGTCCGTCGGACCCACGTACTCCTCCAACACCTCCCGCAACTGCCGCAACGCACTCTGCATCGCACTCCGCAACGCCTCCCCGAACGGGTCCAACGCCCCCGCCGTCATCAGCCGCTCCATCAACAACAGGATCCCAGGGTACTCCCCCAAATAACCCATCACCGCCGCCGACCACCGCCGCAACCGCGCCTCCGCCGGAACCCCCGGCGCCCGCAACAAACCCATCACCTCCTCGTAGCCCGACAGGAACCGACCGGCCAGCTGCGTGAACATCAACTCCTTCGACGAGAAGTAGTAGTTCACCGCCGCCACGTTCACCCCGGCCTCCCGCGCAATCTCCCGCACCGAAACGTCCGTCGTCCCCTGGCGACCAATCAACAACACCGTGCTGTTCAAGATGTGGTCCCGCATCGACAACCCCGGCGCCGCCTCCGCCGCTACCCCCTTCCCGGAACCCGAAACCCCGACCTTGCCCCCCCCAGGCCGCACCACCCCCCTCCCGGAACCCGAACCCGACCGCACCCCCACCCCCCGCGCCCCGCTCCGCTGTGCCATGACCACCGGTGTCCCCCACCGCCCCCCCGGCCGCCCCCCCCCCCCCCCCCACCCCCCACGGCCACCCCCCACCCCTCACCCGCCCCCGGCC
>CAZMRP010000881.1:0-2373 GCA_964568275.1 uncultured Myxococcales bacterium | reverse complement strand
CGCCACGAGGGCCTGGACCTCGACCCGGCCTGGAGCGCGGAGACCCTCGCCGCACGGGCGAAGCTCTGGTCGCGGCCTGCGAGCATCGTCACCGAGCGCGAGGGCCAGTCGGTCCGCCTCCGGCAAGACGGCAGCGAGCTGCAGACCTTCGACGGGTGAGCGGCCCGCCCGCCCTGAGCGAGCTCGCCCCGAGCGAAGTCGAGGGGCGCAGCGAGTCGAAGGGCGCCCCGACGCGGACGCGGCCGAGAACCGGATCGGGTTCGGACGACCTTCGTTCCGCCGGCGCTACTCGCGGCGCCACCCGCCGACCACGGCGCTGCAGGCGTCCACGGGCGGGGGAGTGTCGGCGCCGAACGACATGCACGTCACCCCCCAGGCGTTCAACCCGTCGGCCAGGAAGACCTGTCGGGCACGCTGGCCCTGCGCCGCGTTCACGACGTCGAGCTGGCACGCCGGGCCGAACGGGCCCTCGACGACGGCGGCCTGCTCGACCACGACGTCCCGGCCCATCTGCGCCGGCACCGAGGCGGCCAGGGCGGCACAGACCTCGGGGTCGGCGCCCGGCAGCGGCTCCGACAGCGCCATCGGCATGACGCTGATGTTCGAGTAGTCCCCGCCCGTCTCGCGGGACTGCCGCTGGGCGCGCAGCTGGATCGTCCCGGCCGGCGCGCCGGGGGGCGGCGCCCACTCGGCCGGCTGCCAGCCTGGCGGCACCGGGACCGAGCAGCCGGCGCCCGCGACGCGGGCCGGAGGGGCCGGATCGAGGATGTCCCAGCCGTAGTGCCCGTCCGAACCGGTGACGCGGATCTCGACGACGTAGGGTCGGCCGGCCATCGTGGTCCGGCAGGCGAGCACGGCGCCCGCGCGCGCGGCGACCGCCCGCGGGGCATTTGCGCAGTCGAGCGTTGCGGGTGAGCCGTCCGGCTGCTTGACCTTCGAGTGGAAGTTCGCCGCGACCTGGTCGGCGATGACGATGCCGTCCGGCTCCATGTGGACACCTGCCGGGGTGCGCGTCGCGTGGACGACGAAGTCGATCCCGAGCGCGCGGACCCGGCAGGCGACGGGACCTGCGTCGGGAGCGGCCCCGCCCGGCGGGCAGCGCACGGCGTCCAGTCGTCCGCCCAGCTGCGGCTCGTAGGTGTCGCGGATCGCACGCTCGAAGAGGTCGGGCGCGGGCGAGCGGTCGCAGGCGGTGGACGCCGTCACGGCGGCGAGCAGTCCGACCAGGATGACGCGCGAGCGCGCGGTGTCGACTATCGTGAACATGGTCCTCCAACCTCCTCGTTTCGTGGTGTCGTCGCCGGGCCCGCTGCTTCGCGACCCGCCCCCGACACCGCACTGCGAACAGCATGCTCACCATCGCGAGCCAGCAGGCTACGTCAGCCGGCCGCCGTTTGCCATGGACCGCTTCGTTCGCCTCGGCCGGAAGCGAACGGGAAAATGGACGCAGGTCGGAATCGGAACGACGGGCCGTCGATTCGAGGGTCCGGGCCGCACGGGCCGTGGGTTGCTGCGGCGCGGGAAACGACGCGAAGGAGGTGACACGTGGTGTTCGACAAGTCCCAACCCCAGCCGGATACCGGCCGGTCGCTCGGCTCGGATCTGGTCTTCTTCGGCAGGGTCTCCCAGGCCCTGGCGCTCGTCTGCCTGGGCCTCGGAATCCGGGACGCCGTGGTGGCTTGGGCGGTGCGGGACTGCGGCAAAGAAATCCAAGCACGATCTGCCTGGAGACCCGAGCCGCTCCTGAAGTTCATCGATGTCCCCCGGCGTGCCCATCACGGTACCAACGCAATGCAACACATTGTGGTTTTCACGACACCGCAAGGGCGAGGCCGGCGCTTCGCGGAGGACTCACGACTTGACCGGGGCGGAAGGCCGGAACACCCTGCGGATCGTGGTCGAAGGTGGACCAGGTTGGCGTCGGCGTCGGCGTCGGCGACCGGACGCTCCCGCCGCCGCGGGAGGCGCCGGCGGCGGACCGGCTCAGAACGTGCAGCGGAGCTGCAGCGCCCAGTTGACCAGCGTCCCGGTCTCGCCGGCCGCCTCGTCCCGGACGCGCAGCGTCCAGTCGCCGCCCACGGCGGTCGGCGCGGGGTCGAGCACCCGGTCGGCGACCGTCAGGCCGCCGTCGCCGGCCGTGCGGTCGTGGACGAGGTACACCGTGCCGTCGGGCGCCGCGAGATCGATCTGCAGCTGGGAGTGGTCGCCGTGCGTCAGGTTCAGGTGCAGTGCCGCCTCGGCCGCCGTGCAGGCGGGAGCACCGGGCGCGCGGATCGTGCTGGAGACCGCCGCCTCGTCGGCGAGGTCGAGCGGGGTATCGTCGGAGACGAAGGCCCCCTGCCAGTAGCCCGCGGCCAGGGCGCCGGCCTCTCC
>CAZMRP010000880.1:0-2377 GCA_964568275.1 uncultured Myxococcales bacterium | reverse complement strand
GCCCGCGGCAGCACGGCGTCCCCGGAGGCGGCCAGCTCGACCGCGCCCGGGCGGGCCAGCTCCGCGGCGGGAAGCGGCAGCGCGGTCAGGAACAGCCTGCGGGTCAACGGTGCGCCGAGCTTCGCCATCAGGCGCGCCGCGCCGTCGGCGGAGTAGACCAGTCCGAGCCGGGACGGGGTCATCGCGAACCGCGCCGCGGGCGCCGCGACGCACAGGTCGCAGGCCAGGGCGAGGTCCAGGCCTCCGCCGAAGGCGTCGCCGGTCACCGCGGCGACCACCGGGCACGGCAGCTCGGTCAGCGCGCGAATCGCGCGTTCGAACCGCTGGTCGGGATGCGGCAGGTCGGGGTCCTGCCGCGGGTCGATCTCGCGCACGTCGTAGCCGGCGCAGAACACCTCGCCGGCCCCCGTGAGCACCGCGGCGCGCGGCGACCGGGTCCCAAGCTCGACCAGCCGCGCGCACCATTCGTCGAGCAACGGGCCGTCGAAGGCGTTCCGCGCCGCGGGCCGGTCGATCGTGAGCTGGAACACCGCGTGGTCGAGTCCGGTGACGTGGATCGTTCCCATGCCCGCCTTGTACCACGAGCGCGCCGGCCCGGATCGGCGGCGGAGCGTCAGTACTCCACGGGCAGGCCGTTCGCGGTCCGCACCTGGCCCCACAGGGCGTAGATGTCGGGCAGCTGGAGCGGCGAACCGTGGTCGCGGTTGTGCAGCACCGCGTGGATCGTCCAATGGTCGCCGACGTGCTGGTCCTGGCGAACCAGCACCCACACGTCGTCGTCCGCGAACGCGACGACGTCCTCGACCCGCGGCATCCAGACCCCTTCGTCGGTGCCGTCGTCGGCGGGCCGCACGGCGACGGGGCCGCCCCACCCCGCGTTGAACGCCTTCCAGGGCGCGACCGGGAAGCGGATCACCGGCACCGCAATCCGCTCCCACCGGAGCACGTCCGCCTCGGGTCGTGCGCGCCACAGGCCCGCGGTCGTCGCGACCCACACGGTTCCTTGGGCGCTCTCCCAGAGCTTGTGGATCTCGCCGGCGAACGGGACCGCCACGCGCCGCCAGCCTGCGCCGTCGTAGGCCGCCAGGTATCCACGCCCGGTGAGGACCTCGTCCGTCGAGAAGGTCCGCCCGCCGAAGACCCAGGCGCGGGCGCCGACGACGCGCACGCCCAGTCCCCGCCCGTGGAGTTCGAGGTCGTCCGGGTCGAGGTCGGGCGCGGGGTGCACCGTCGGCTGCGGCTGACCGGCCTTCCAGCACAGGATCGTCTCGCCCGAGGTCGCCACGACTTCCCCGGAGGGGGCCGCGTCGAAGGCGTCGAGCTTCCAGTCGCCGAGCTGCGGGGGGGGCTGCTCCGTCCGCCCGGCGATGACCTCGAACGTCCGGGGCGTCCGCCGCAGCGCCTCGCGCTCGGCCTCGCGGTCGGGCTCCTCGTCGCAGCACGCCGGGTGGAGCGGCCGCCACCTGCGCCGCGCCAGCAGCGTCCCGTCGACCCAGGGTGCGAACCCGGCGAAGTCCCAGCAGACCGGGTCGTCCTCGTTGGGGAGCTGCTCCCAGGCGGTCGGCCGCAGGCGGTAGACCAGCGGCGGTGCCTCCAGCGCGCCGAAGAGGCTCGCGTCGACCAGGTACACCTCGTCCGGCCACCGGCCGCCGAGCGCGCTGGGCTGCCACGAGTCGACGACGCCGCCGGGGTCGACCAGGCCGACGAGGAAGCGCGGCTCGCGCGCCAGCGGGCCGTCCTTCGCCGCCACGACGACCTCGGGCCCGGCGGCGAGCAGCACGGTGCCGTCGACCAGCGGGTGCAGGGCCATCGTGCCGGCCCGGCGGGCCGCGAGCCGCAGGCCGATCTCGAGGCCCGCGGTCTGGTCCGGCGGCGGCGCGTCCGACGCCTCGTCCGCGTCGCCGGTGGCGAACGTGGCCGCGTCCTCCACCTCCTCCTCTTCGACCTCCGCGGCCGAGGAAGGCGGTACGTCCCGCGCGGGGGCCGCGACCGACGCATCGACGGCGGCCGTCGCGGTCTCGCCGCGCGTCCCGTGTCGTGCGCCGCGCGTGCAGGTCGAGCAGAACGCGAGCAGCAGCAGCAGCCGAGCGGCCCGGCGCAGGCGGCCGGACCCCGTCGCGGGGCGGCTCGCTCTTCGGTTCTCCCGTGCGGTCACGACGGCCAGCCTAGCAGTTTTCGGCGAGCGCCAGAACCGGTGGAGCGCGGCTTCCGCACCATGCGACCATCCCATCGCCCGCGGCAATTCGGTCAGGACCAAAGTGATGCGGGCGACACTTCGGTCGGGGGGCGACCACCCGGACGGAAGCGTATTCCTGCCGGATGCTGCCAGTTCCAGAAATTCTGGCCGACTGAATTCCGGAAATTCTGGCCGATCTGA
>CAZMRP010000879.1:0-2383 GCA_964568275.1 uncultured Myxococcales bacterium | reverse complement strand
GAACGGTGAGCGTCGGGGCGCCCGCGCCGGCGGCGGCGAGGATCAGCCCGAGGGTGGACGGTTCCGCCGGGACCTCGAGCGGGAACGACAGGCCGCCGCCCGCGGGAACCAGCACGCGCGGTCCGCCGCCCTCCGCCGGCGGCAGCCCGCGCACCTCGGCCTGGGTCAACGGTTCGGACTGGGCCGCCGCCTCGGCCCGCGAGGCGCTCGCGATGTGGATCCAATCGACCGCCGCGGCCAACGCCTCGCCGGCGATCTCCTGGGTCCCGGACCACCGGAACATCAGCTGGTTCTCGCCGGCGTTGACCCGGTCGGCCGGCAGCCGGAACGTGCGCACGTCCCAGTCGTCCGAGGGCAGGTCGACGCGGATGATGTCCTTGTCGTTGAGGTACGAGGAGCCGTAGGTGGCGCCGAAGCGCTTGATCCGGATCCGCACCACCAGCTCCTCGGCGGTCTCCCACGGGAAGAACACGCGGGTGGTGGTGGTGACCGCGTGGGCGTAGCGGACCCCGTCCCGCTCGTGGAACCTGCCCCAGCCGGTCCGCCAGCCGCCGAGCGTGTACTTCGCGCCGTCGGTGGTGCCGAAGTCGATCCACAATCCGTCGCGGCGGAGGGCGGCGAAGCCGACGCGCGCCGCGAGATCGTACTCGGGGAACTTCCCGGCCCACGGCAGCCCCGACTCGACCGGCACCGTCTCGGCGGCGCCGGCCGCGGCGGTGGCCGTCGCGGGACCCGGCGTCGCGGCGCCGTCCCCGGGCAGCTCCACCACGCGGCGCTCGCCCTCCCCCTTCTTGCAGGCCGCGGCCAGCACCCCCGGCAGCAGCGGGACGCCCGCCAGCGCCCGCAGCACGTTTCGACGTCCCTTGTCGCATCCGGTCTTGCGCTTCATCACCCTGCTCCAAACCGCTCTCCACCGAGCGCATTCCCCGGGCCGAGTTTGTCCGATGGGCGCCGCGAGTCAAGAAAAAGGGGTCGAGCGGGACACGAAAACGGTGAAGAAGGCGGCGTCTTCCGCGGGCCAACCGGTTGACGGGCCGCGCCCGATGCTTACGAGACGGACCGGGGGTGGATGACCGACGACGGACCGACGGAAGGTCGGTCTGCAGGAGGACGCCGATGAGCGACACGAGCAGGCTGTTCGAGCCGGTGCTGATCGGAGAGCTGGCGTTGCGGAACCGGGTGGTGATGGCGCCGATGACGCGCAGCCGGGCCGTGGAGGCGAACACGCCCAATGCGCTGATGGCCGCGTACTACGCCCAGCGGGCCGGCGGGGGGTTGATCGTGACCGAGGGGACGTCGCCGTCGCCCAACGGCACGGGCTACGCCCGCATCCCGGGGCTGTGGTCGGCGGGACAGGTGGCGGGCTGGAAGAAGGTGACCGACGCCGTGCACCAGCGCGGGGGCCGCATCGTCGTGCAGCTGATGCACACCGGCCGCGTGGGCCACCCGTTCAACCTGCCGGAGGGGGCCGCGGTGCTGGCGCCGAGCGCCGTGGCGGCGGCGGGGGAGATGTACACCGACCGCGCCGGGCCGCAACCGCACCCGGTGCCGCGGGAGATGACCGGGGCGGAGGTCCTGGCGGCGCGCGAGGAGTTCGTGACCGCGGCGCGCCACGCCGTCGCCGCCGGGTTCGACGGCGTGGAACTGCACGGCGCCAACGGCTACCTGCTGGAGCAGTTCCTCAGCCCGCAGACCAACCGCCGCACGGACGACTGGGGCGGCTCCCTCGACGGCCGCCTGCGTTTCGTGCTCGAGACGGCGCAGGCCGTGGCGGACGCGATCGGCGGCGGGCGCGTCGGTCTGCGGCTCTCCCCGTACGGCGTGAACGCGGGGATGGAGCCGTACCCCGAGATCGACGAAACCTACCGCACGCTCGTGCGGAAACTCGTTCCGACCGGGATCCGGTACCTGCACCTGACGGACCACTCCTCGATGGGGGCGCCGACGGTTCCCGAGGCGCTCAAGCGGGAGCTGCGCGAGCTGTGGCCGCGGACGATGATCCTGTGCGGCGGCTTCGACCGCGCGGGCGCCGAGCGTGCGCTGGCCGAGGGGCACGCCGACCTGATCGCGTTCGGACGCCCGGTGCTGGCCAACCCGGACTTCGTCACCCGGATCCGTCGCGGGGCACCGCTCAACGCTCCGGACTTCGCGACGTTCTACACACCGGGGCCGCAGGGCTACACCGACTACCCGACGGTCGACTGACGCCGACCGGTCCCGGGCCCGCCTGGATCGACGGCCCCGGAGTGTGCTACCGCCGAAGGGATGGCGCAGCGCAAGGGCCGGCCTCCCGTCCGGGGACGACCGCGGTCGGGCGCCGGACCGGGTGCGCCGCCGGGCGAGCCGCCGGTGGAGCCGCCGCCGGGGTGGCGCGACCGGCGCG
>CAZMRP010000878.1:0-2387 GCA_964568275.1 uncultured Myxococcales bacterium | reverse complement strand
AACGGGGGGCGGCGCGGCCGGGACGCGGGCCGGGGTCATGGCCGGCGACGGGGCCGGTTCGGCGGCGGCGGGGCCGCCGAGGTCGATCTCCACGTCGAGCCGCAGGTCGTCGTCGGCCGGCTGGATCTCGCCGAGTTGCTGCAGCGCGGCCGACAACGCCTCCTCGAACTCCATGGCCGAGCCGTGCCGTCTCGTCGGGTCGTGGCTCAGCGCCCGCTCCAGGACGGCGCGCACGGCCGCCGGCACCTGCTCGCCGAGCGCCGCGGGGTTGGGCACGATGCCGGGTCGCGGCCGGCCGCCCAGCAGCTCGAACAGCACCACGGCCAGCGAGAACACGTCCGCGCGCGAGGTGAGCTTGACCCCCCGAGCCCCGCGCGCCTCGGGCGGCAGGTAGGCCAGCAGGTAGGTGCGCAGCTCCGCGGACAGCCCGCGCAGCGAGGGCAGGATGCGCGACAGCGCGAAGCCGGCGACCTTGACCCGGCCGGTGCGGCTGACGAACACGTGGTACGGCGAGAGCGAACCGTGCAGCAGCTGCTTGTCGTGGGCGTGCGTCAACGCGTGGCACGCGTGCGCGGCCACGTTGAACGCACCGCGCAGCGAGAAGCGCTTGCCCGCCGCCGCACGCCGCTCGAGCAGCGCCCGCAGGTGCTGGCCGTCGACCCACTCCATCGTGATGAACATGTCGCCGTTCGGCTCCTGGCCGAGGCCGTAGGTGCCGACGACGTTGCGGTGCACGAGGCTCGCCGCGGCCTTGACCTCGGCGCGGACCCGCTCGGCGTCCTCCTTGTCGCGGACCAAGGCCGCGGGCACCAGGCGCATCGCCGTCCGCTTGCCGCTGCGTTCGTCCGTGACCGAGTAGACGCGGCCGTAGCTGCCCGCCGGCAGCGCGGCCTCGATGGTGAACCGGCCGCCGATCTTGGTCCCCGCCGCCAGCTCGGGAGCGGGGGGAACGCTGGAGTAGCTGCTCATGGTCCCTCGCCTCTCGCGGCCCGGCCGCCGCCCCCCCACGGCCGAGGCCCTCGCGTCGCCTCAACGTGTACCGCGAACGCGCCGCGAAGTCGAGTGCCGCCTGCGACCGCTCAGCTCGCCTTCCACTGCTCGACGAAGCTGCGGATCCGGCGCCGCTCGTCGGGGGCGATCAGCGCCCACTGGGTGGTCGGGTAGAGCACCATCCAGATCAGGCCGATGTCCCAGAACACGACGACTTCGCCGAAGTAGGAGACCGGGATCGCCAGCAGCAGCGAGCCCAGCACCAGGCCGAACAGCAACCCCGCGACCCAGCGGGGCCAGTGGCGGTTGTGATGCCCGATGAACGGGTACAGCCCGAGATTCCAGACGGCGAGGGCGGCGATCAGCGGGACGCCGGCCCAGTCGGCGTAGGCCACGTGGCGGAACAGGTGGCTGTTGAGGAAGAACACGATCGCCAGCGCCGAGGCCGGTCGCGGCATCCCGAACCAGATCCCGGGATACTCGATGCGCTTGATGTTGAAGCGGGCGAAGCGCACCACGCCGGTCAGTACCGGCATCGCGCCCAGCGCGGCGGCGCCCCAGAAGCCCAGACGGTCGCGGTAGATGGCGAAGATCAACACGCCGGGGGCGATCGAGTACGTCACCAGGTCGCAGGTGTTGTCGAGTTCGGCCCCGAACTTCGTCGGGCCGGCCCCGAACAGCCGCGCCACGGTCCCGTCGATGGCGTCGAAGAAGTAGCCGACGATGATCGCGACCGAGGCCCACAGCAGTTCTCCCTGCAGGCACAGGATCATCGCCGCGAAGCCGCCCATCGCGTTGCCGAGCGTCACCACGTCCTTCCACTGGAACATCCGACCACCTTCGGGGCGCGGCGTCCCCCGTGCCGCGAGCCGTCCATCGATCCCCACCCCGCGAAACGGGGCCGGATCTTGGGCGGAAACCCGCGAATGTCAAGGAACGCCCGCGCCGCCCGCCGCCGCCCGCGCGAAAAACGCACCCCCCGGCGCTTCCGTGGTTGACGGCAACCCCCGGCTCGGGAGACTCTCGACCGTCGCGCCCGGCCATGCGCCGGCCCGAACGGCGCCGGAAGCCCCCGGAGGGGGCGTGCCGCCGCGGCGACAAGGAGGCGTCCCATTTCGACCAAGCTCTTCGTCGGCAACCTCAGCTTCCAGACCACTCGCGAACAACTGACCGAGTTGTTCGCCGCCGTGGGCAAGCTCGTCGAGGTGTTCCTGCCCACCGACCGCGACACCGGCCGGCCCCGCGGCTTCGGCTTTGTCGAGTTCGAGAACGAGGCCGACGCGCAGGAGGCGATCCGGAAGTTCAACGGCTTCGAGCTGGACGGCCGGGCGCTGCGCGTCAACGAGGCCGAGGCGCGCCCGCCGCGCCCGCGACCGTTCATGCCGCGGGACGACGGC
>CAZMRP010000877.1:0-2389 GCA_964568275.1 uncultured Myxococcales bacterium | reverse complement strand
AGCGAGCGGCCGGTCTCGGGGTCGAGGACCTGGCCGTCGGCCAGGCGCAGGCGCGCGACCGGCGCGTCGAAGGCCTGGGCGGCCATGCCGAGCAGCTGCTGTTTGCAGTTCTCGGCGGCGCGCAGCACGGCGTTGCCGGTGGCCCAGGTCTGGCGGCTGGCCACCGTCTGCCAGTCGTAGGGCGAGAGGTCGGTGTCGGGCAGGCCGCGGACCCGGATGCGGTCGGTCGGCAGGTCGAGCGCCTCGGCGGCGAACTGGGCGGCGACGGTCTTGAGCCCCTGGCCGTAGTCGATGCCGGAGATCAGGACCTCGAGCATCCCGTCCTCGCAGAACTTGAGCAGCACGGACGAGGCGGCGTCGTTGGGCATCGCGGGGGCCTTGACCGCGCAGGCGATGCCGCGACCGCGGTTCGGCTCCTTGCGTCCGTCGCCCCACCGGAGCTCCTCGGCGACCTTCTTGATGCACAGGTCGACCCGGCCGGAGTGCTCGTCGAGCACCTGGCCGGTGACGGTGGCCTTGCCGGGGCCCAGGCAGTTGCGGAGGCGGAACTCGACGGGGTCGATACCCAGCTCCTGGGCCACCATCGTCATCTGCTGTTCGAGGGCCCAGTGGATCTCCTGCATGCCGAAGCCGCGGTAGGCGGAGCCGACGGGGCGGTTGGTGTAGACGCCGATCGAGTCGCCCCACAGGTTCGGAAACTCGTAGGCCCCGCCGCAGGTGTAGCCCGCGGCGCGGACGACGTTGACGCCGTAGCCGCCGTAGCCGCCGCAGTTCCAGAGGTACTGGAGCTTCTGGGCCTGGACCTTGCCGTGCTTGTCGACGCCGGTGACGAGGGTCGCCTCGAGACCCTGGCGGACGACGACGGCGTAGAACTCCTCGCTGCGGTCGACCAGCACGCGGACCCAGCGGCCGCGGACCTTCATCGCCAGCGCGGCGGCGATCGGCTCGAGGTTGATCCCGGCCTTGCCGCCGAAGCCGCCGCCGACGTGCGGCACGACGACGCGCACGTCGCCGTGCGGCAGCTTGAAGCAGGCGGAGAGCAGGTGGCGCACGGTGAACGGGCTCTGCGCCGAGGTGTAGACCTCGAGCTTGCCGGCGCCGTCCATGCGGGCCACGGAGACGTGGCCCTCGATCGGGACGTGCTGGACCTGCGGGACCGAGAAGCCGTGCTCGATCACGTGGGCGCAGCGCTTGAGCGCGCCCTCGTAGTCGCCCTTGCGGACCTTGAGGTGGTTGCAGACGTTGGTGCCGCCCCGGGGGGTGATCCACGGGACGCACTCGTACTTCCCGAGGTCGGGATGGACGAGCGGGGCGTCGGGGGCGAGCCCCGCGGCGACCTCGAGGATCGCCGGCAGCGGCTCGTAGTCGATCTCGACCAGCGCCGCGGCCTCGCGGGCCGCCTCGGGGGTCTCGGCGGCGACGGCGGCGACCGGGTCGCCGACGTAGCGCACGCGGTCGGTGGCGAACACGGTCTGGTCCTTGAGGTAGATGCCGACGTGGAACGGGAACTCCTTGCCCGAGGCGACGGCGCGGACGCCGGGGACGCGGGCGGCCTTGTCCAGGCGGACGTCCTTGACGCGGGCGTGGGCGTGGGGCGAGCGGAGCACGACGGCGTGGAGCATTCTCGGGAACTTGAGGTCGGCGGTGTAGCGCGCGGCGCCGGTGACCTTCTCCAGGCCGTCGACGCGCGGCACGTCGGTGCCGACGAAGCGCGTGGGCTTGCCGCTCATCGGGCGGCCCCCTTTCCCGCGGCGCCGCGCAGCTCGGCGGCGGCCTCGCGGACCGCGTCGAGGATCTGGCGGTAGCCGGTGCAACGGCACAGGTTGCCGGACAGCGCGCGCCGGACCTCGGCCTCGGTCGGGTCGGGATTCTCGGCGAGCAGGCCGAGGGTCGTCAGGATCATGCCCGGCGTGCAGAAGCCGCACTGCAGCGCTTGGTGCTCGAGGAACTTGCGCTGCAGCGGGTGCAGGACCCCGTCCTTCGCCAGCCCCTCGATCGTGACGACCTCGCGGCCGTCGGCCTCGACGGCGAGCATCAGGCAGGCGTTGACGGCCTTGCCGTCCACGAGGACGACGCAGGCGCCGCACTCGCCCTCGTTGCAGCCCTCCTTGGCGCCGGTCAGGTCGAGGTCCTCGCGGAGGAAGGTCAAGAGCGAGCGGCCGGGGTCGACCTCGGCGGCTTCGTCGATGCCGTTGACGCGGACGCTGATGCGTTGGGTCATCGTGGTTCCTCCGTGCTAGCCCAGGGCCGCGGCGGCGACGGCGACGAGCACGCCGACCATCTCGCGGCGGTACTCGGCGGTGCCGCGGACGTCGTCGATCGGCCGGCAGGCGGTCCGGGCCGCCTCGGCGGCCTGCCGCACCGCGGCGTCGGTGGAGCCGTGCGCGTC
>CAZMRP010000876.1:0-2392 GCA_964568275.1 uncultured Myxococcales bacterium | reverse complement strand
CACCTGCACCACCGGCTGGGGCAACTGCAACGGCGTCACCTCCGACGGCTGCGAGGCCTCGCTCACCACGCTCACCAACTGCGGCACCTGCGGACGCACCTGCAGCCTGGCCAACGCCAGCGAGTCCTGCGCCACCGGCACCTGCACCCTCGGCACCTGCACCACCGGCTGGGGCAACTGCAACGGCGTCACCTCCGACGGCTGCGAGGCCTCGCTCACCACGCTCACCAACTGCGGCACCTGCGGACGCACCTGCAGCCTGGCCAACGCCAGCGAGTCCTGCGCCACCGGCACCTGCACCCTCGGCACCTGCACCACCGGCTGGGGCAACTGCAACGGCGTCACCTCCGACGGCTGCGAGACCAACATGCGGCTGAACACCGCCTGCGGCACCTCGTGCTCGTCGCTGACCAACTGCACCACCCTGCCCTACGTCGGCACGACCAGCTGCAGCAGCTCCGGCGGCTGCGTCATCGACAGCTGCGCGGCCGCGCGGGCCGAGTGCAACAACGTCGTCTCGGACGGCTGCGAGCGGAACCTCAACGACAACGTGGGCACCTGCACCGGCGCCGTCAGCATCGGCAGCATCGCCGGCGACACGGGAGGTTCGGTCCTGACCCGCTCGCTGTGGGGCGAGATGTGGTACAAGTTCACGCTCACCGAGGAGAGCACCTCCAGTGTCTACCTGAGCGCCCGGATCACGCTCACCGTCCCCGCCGGCGTGGACTACGACCTGTACGTCTACTGCACGGGCTCGGGATGCTCCGGGAGCTACCTGAGCAGCCGACTCGGCACCGGGTCCACCGAGACGGTCAACGTGCGTTGGGACGACACGTGGATCCTGAACGACGACCGCGACGTCTACGTGGAGGTCCGCTACTACAGCGGCAGCACCACAGGGTGCGGAGAATGGACCCTGACCGTCACCGGCAACGTGCCCGTCGCCTCTCCCACCTGTTGAGGTGCGGCGGCACCACGCCGCGGCCGCCGGCCCGGCCTTCCCGTTGAAGTTCCAGGTCCTTGCACCGTCCAAGGGCCCGACCTATGTTCCCGACCCGGCGGGAGGTGAGCGGATGACGCGTCGACGGCTGCGCTGGTTGTGGGTGGTGCTCGGGACGGTGGGGGCGGCGGGGATGCTGGAACTGGCGACGGCCGAACCGGCGCCGCGGGCGCCCGCGCGACGGCTGCGGGTGCTCGCCCGCGCGACGACCGGCGCCCAGCCCAAGGCCGTGACGCTCAGCCCGGACGGCCGGACGCTCCTGGTCACCAACTTCGGCCAGCGCGAGGGCAAGAACATCTACTTCTACGACGCGGAGACGCTGGAACAGACGGCGACGATCGACCTGGACAGCGCCAACGTCGTCGAATCTTCTTGTGCCCCTGACGGCCGCACGGTCTACGTCTCCGACTTCCGCAACCACCAGGTGCTGTTCATCGACCCCGCGACGCGCGAGGTCACGAGGAAGGTCGACGTCGACCACCACCCCAAGGTGCTGGTGTTGAACCCGGACGGTTCCAAGCTGTTCGCCTCGTGCTGGGCGCACGGCACGGTGGAGGCCGTCGACACGGCGACGGGCGAGTCGCTGGGCCGGGTGCGCGTCGGCTCGCAGCCGCGCGGGATGGCGGTCACGCCGGACGGCACCAAGCTCTACGTCGGCAACCACGGCTCGCACGACGTCCACGAGGTCGACCTCGCGACCCTGACCGTGCTGCGTACCAAGAACCTCGTCGACCGCTCGTTCCCGCGCCACATGCTGATCAACCGCGAGGGCACGCGGCTGTACGTCAGCTCGATCGGCAAGCGCGCGATCTACGTGCTCAGCACCGACACGCTGGCGATCGTCGACGTGATCCGCGTGGGTGAGTGCCCGAAGACCATCGTCTTCTCGCCGGACGAGGCGTGGCTGTACGCCGCCGACTACTGCTCGCGCGAGGTCTCGGTGGTCGACCTCGAGACGCTGGGGTCGCGCCAGGTGTCGATCCCGGGCATCGACCAGCCGTCCGGGCTGACGATCAACGCCGACGGCACCCGGCTGTGGGTCACCGGCTGGTCCAGCGGCGACCTGATCGCGCTCGAGCCCTACCAGCCGGAGTAGCGCGCGGCCCCGGCCGCGCGGGCTCACGACGCATCGACCTCGCCGGCGACGTCCGCCGCCGGCGCGGCCTCGTCGCCGCCGCGGCGACCCAGGTAGATCAGGATCGACACCGCGGCGATCAGGCCCAGCCCGATGACGATCGCGGCCAGCACCCAGTGCCACCCGCCGCTCCGGCGCTCGAGCGTCGTCGAACTGGCGGTCGGTCCGGGGGACTTGCGCGGGGCCGGGGAGATCTCCCACACCACCGACACGCGCTCGGAATCCACGGCCGGCGGCGCGCCGGCAAGCGGCTCGAC
>CAZMRP010000875.1:0-2395 GCA_964568275.1 uncultured Myxococcales bacterium | reverse complement strand
GCAAGGTCGACGACCCGGACGAGGTGGTGCGGGCGGCGGCCGTGGAGACGGCGGCGGTGCTGGCGGCGGAGGATTCGGCCCCGGTGCTGGGCCTGATCCGGAACGAGAAGCCCGACGTGCGGGCGGTGGCCTGCAGCGTGCTGGGCGAGCACGGCGGTCCGGGCGTCGAGGAGGCGCTGGTCGGGGCGCTCGGCGACGAGGTGGCGGAGGTGCGGGCGACGGCCGCGGCGGTGCTCGGCTGGTGGTATCCCGGCCGGCATGCGGCCGAGCTGCGCCGGGCGCTGGACGACCCGGACCTCGCGGTGCGGCTCGCGGCCGCGGACAACCTGGCCTGGGCCGGGGACGATGCGGGCCGCGACGTGCTGGTGCGGATCGTGCGGGGCGGCGTGCGGGACGAGGCCTGGGAGCAGGCCTTCGCGCGCCTCGTGCGGATCGCGCGAGTGGAGGACGTCGAGCTGCTGGCGGCCTACGGCAAGTGGCCGACGCGCCGTCGCCGCCGGGCGCTGGCGTTGGCCGGGCTGGCCCGGTTGGGCGACGAGACGGCGCGGTTCCAGCTCCGCAAGTGGCTCGGCCGCCCCGAGCCGCAGCGTCGCGGCGAGGCGCTGTTGGCCGTGGGTTTCGCCCGGGCGCTGGAGTTCCAGCCCGAGTTGGAGCTGGAGATCGGCCGGCCGGGTTCGCCGTTGTTCCAGGCCGCGCTGCTCGCCGCGGTGCAGCTGGCCGAGCCGTCGCTCGGCCCGACGATCGTCCGCGCGGCCCGCGAGACGGCGGACCGCGCGGTGTTCGAGGAGCTGTCGGCGGCGGCGGCGGATCTGGCCCGGGTGCTCGGGGACCGGGCCCCTGCCGAGTTGGCGGCGCTGGGCGTCGCCGAGTTCCGGGTCCGGGAAGCGGACGAGGCGCCGGAAACCGGACCGGAGCCGCCGGATGCCTGAGGCTGCCGGCGCGCTGTTCGACTCCCACGCCCACCTCGACTTCGCCGACTTCGACGGCGACGTGGACGGCGTGCTGCAGCGCGCGCGCGACGCGGGCGTCGTCGGCGTGATCGCGGTGGGCTCGGGCGGCGGGCTGGAGAGCCGTGGTGCGGCCGTGGCCCTGGCGGCGCGGTACGCCGACGTCTGGGCCACCGTCGGGATCCACCCGCACGACGCCGCGCAGGCCGACGACGCGGCGGTCGCCGGCCTGCGCGAGCTGGCGGTGCGGCCCCGGGTGGTCGCGGTGGGCGAGATCGGCCTGGACTTCCACTACGACCACGCGCCGCGTCCGCGGCAGCGCGAGGCCTTCGCCGCCCAGCTGCGGCTGGCGCGCGAGCTGGAGCGGCCGGTGGTGATCCACACGCGGGAGGCGGAGGACGACACGCTGGCGATCCTGCGCGCGGAGGGGGTGCCGCACGGCGGGGTGCTGCACTGCTTCTCGGGCGGCGAGCGGCTGGCCCGTGCGGCGCTGGAGCTGGGCCTGTACGTCTCGTTTTCCGGCATCCTCACCTTCCCCAAGGCGGACGAGCTCCGCGCGGTCGCGCGCGACGTGGTGCCGCTCGACCGGACCCTCGTCGAGACCGACAGTCCGTATCTGGCGCCGGTGCCGCAGCGCGGCCGGCGCTGCGAGCCGGCGTACGTGGTCCACACGGCGCGTCGGCTGGCGGAGCTGCACGGGTTGACGTTGGAGGACGCGGCGCGCATCACGACCCGCAACACCCGGCGGTTGTTCGGCCTGGAGCGGGGGCGCGCCCCGCGGCTGGCGTACCCGATCCGGGACTCGCTGTACCTCAACATCACGAACCGCTGCACGCTGGCCTGCACGTTCTGCCCCAAGCGCGGCGACTGGACGGTCAAGGGACACGAGCTGAAGCTCGACCGCGAGCCGTCGGTCGAGGAGCTGCGCGCGGCGGCGGCGGCCGAGCTGGCGCGTCGGGAGTACCGGGAGGTGGTGTTCTGCGGTTTCGGCGAGTCGACGTTGCGGCTGAAGGTGCTGCGCGAGCTGGCGCTGGGCTTTCGCGGCCGCGGCCTGCACGTGCGGCTCGACACCGACGGGTTGGCGGGGCTGGTCCACGGCCGCGACGTGGCGGCCGAGCTGGCCGGAGTGGTGGACGAGGTCTCCGTGTCGCTCAATGCGCCGGACGCGGCGACCCACGCCCGGCTGTGCCCGTCGTGCCACGGCGAGCGGGCCTGGCCCGCGGTGGTCGAGTTCGTGCGGTCGGCGAAGCGCCACATCGGCAACGTCACGGCGACGGTCGTCGCCGTCCCCGGCCTGGACGTCGAGGCCTGTCGACGGCTGGCGGAGGAGCGGCTCGGCGTGCGCTTTCGCGTCCGGGCCTACAACGTCGTCGGCTAGCGCGGGGGTTTGCGCAGCTCGTCGAGGCGCTGCTGGTACTCGTCCGCCGTGAGCTCGCCGCGGGCGAGCT
>CAZMRP010000874.1:0-2396 GCA_964568275.1 uncultured Myxococcales bacterium | reverse complement strand
TACGGTCGCAGCCCGGACGGCGGGGTCAGGGGCGTGGGGGGGTGCATGGTGCCGAAGGGCGGGTTCATCGACGGTCCGACCTCGGGCTCGCCCGGCGCGACGACCACGTGCTCGAAGGCGGCGTCGATCACCTGCACGTGGAAGCGCGCCCGCGCCTCGTCCAGGTAGCGGTCGCGCAGGGCGTCGCGCCGTTCGTTGAGCAGGTCGAGGCGGATGCGGGGGGCGGCTTCCTCGAGGCTGCGGCTCAGGGCGGTGGTGCGGCTGAGCAGGAACACCACGGCCGGGCCGCGGGCCGAGTCGACGACCTGCGGGTAGACGTCGAACGGGGTGGTGAGCGTGAAGGCGGCGGCGACGACGGCGGGGTCGACGCGGGGCGGCTCGGGCTGGCCCTGGGACACGACGCGGTTCGGCTTGCCGTCGCGGTCGAAGTAGCCGAGGGATCCGCCGCGGCGCTTGGTCTCGTCGTCCGTCGACAGCTCGCGCACGGCGCGCGTCAGCTCGGCGCGGTTGCCCTGGGCCGCCCGTGCCCGTTCGAGGGCCGCCTCGGCGGCGGGGCGGTCGGCCAGCAGGATGATCCCGGCGTTGACCGTCTCGGGCCGGTGGAAGGCCTCGGGGTGCGACTCGTAGTAGGCCGCCACGTCGGCGTCGGGCACCGTGGCCTCGTCGATCGCCTGGTGCACCTGCCGGTAGAGGGTGATCCCGCGGTACAGCTTGCGGATCTCGTGCAACAGGGCGGGTCGGCGGTCGAAGCCCTGGCGCACGGCCCAGGCGGCCAGCGCCATCCGCTCGACGCGCTGGTCGAACTCCATCCGGACGCGTTCGGGGTCGCCGTAGGAGGCCCGGACCGGCAGCGGCACGGAGGCGCCGGAGAGCTGCTGTTCGAACTCGCCGACGGTCAGCGTGCGGTCGCCGACGCGGGCCAGCGGCCGGGCGAGCCGGGCGGCTTCCGCGGGGTCGTCGGCGGGGGTCGCGGGGGCGGTTTCCGGCGGGGGCTCGGCACCGGTCGTGCCGGGTCCGGGCTCGGCGACCGCGGCCTGCTCGTCGGCGGGGTCCCCGGGCGGGCCGGTCTGGGCGTCGACGGTGGCCAGCGAGGCCAGCGCGACGACGAGGAAGGCGGCGAGGCTGTAGCGCATGGTCGGGTTCACCTCCGGGGGACGGTTCATACCATGACGGTGGGGAGCGTCAAGCCGGGACGGGGCGCCGGCGGCGGGGGCGTCGATTCGCGTGCGGTCCGCAGGAAATCCCTTGACAGTCGGTCGGTCCTGGATAGGATACGCTTCCCGTTCCGCGGGGCCGGGCCGGTTGGAGTGCGGCCGACGGGTGTTGCGCGGGGGGCGTGAGAGAGGGAAGCGACCGATGCCGACGATGAACCAGCTCGTGTCCCGGCGGCGGGAGGTGCAGAAGTTCCGGAACAAGGTTCCGGCGCTCAAGGCCTGTCCGCAGAAGCGCGGCGTGTGCTTCCGCGTGTACACCTGCACGCCGAAGAAGCCGAACTCGGCGTTGCGCAAGGTGGCCCGCGTGCGCCTGTCCAACGGCATGGAGGTCACGGCCTACATCCCGGGCGAGGGGCACAACCTGCAGGAGCACTCGGTGGTGCTGATCCGCGGGGGCCGCGTGAAGGACCTGCCGGGCGTGCGCTACCACATCGTCCGCGGCACGCTGGGGACCGAGGGCGTGGCGAACCGGCGTCAGAGCCGGAGCAAGTACGGCGCCAAGCGGCCGAAGACGGCGCAGGCCTGAGAAGCGAGGTACGGTCATGCCGAGGCGGAGGCTGGTCCAGAAGCGTGAGGTGGTCCCGGACACCCGGTTCGGCGACATCGTCGTGGCGAAGTTCATCAACTCGCTGATGCTGCGCGGCAAGAAGTCGACGGCGGAGAGCGTGCTGTACGACGCCTTCGACATCATCAAGAACCGCTTCAAGGAGAACCCGCTGGACGTGTTCCGCCGGGCGATCGGCAACGTCCAGCCGAAGGTCGAGGTCCGGTCGCGGCGCGTCGGCGGCGCGACGTACCAGGTGCCGGTCGAGGTCCGTTCGGACCGGGCGTTGGCGCTGGCGATGCGCTGGCTCAAGGCCTACTCCAAGGACCGCGGCGAGAAGACGATGCGCGAGAAGCTGGCGGCCGAGCTGGTCGATGCGGCGGCCGGTCGCGGCAACTCGGTGAAGAAGTGCGAGGATACCCACCGGATGGCGGAGGCCAACAAGGCCTTCGCGCACTACCGGTGGTAGAGGAGTCCAGGGAGAGATCCGGTTGATCGAGCCGGCCTAGGCCGGCGCCGGAACGCAGGGCGTTCCGGCTCGCTCTCTCTCAGGCTGGGGTGTGCGTGGTACGATGGCTCGCGAGACGCCACTTTCGCGCGTGCGCAACATCGGCATTGCCGCGCACATCGATGCCGGC
>CAZMRP010000873.1:0-2396 GCA_964568275.1 uncultured Myxococcales bacterium | reverse complement strand
AGCGCTGGATCCCGATCAGGTACTCGTCGGCGATGTTCTCCCACGGATCCCACAGCACGGAGCAGTAGCGACTCGAGGCGACGATTCCGCCGTAGTCCCAGGCGGCGCCGCTCGTGCACTCGAAGCCTGGCTGGCAGTCCTCGTCGCTCGCACAGACATGCCGGCAGATGCCGGAGACGAGGTCGCAGACGGCGGTGCTTCCGCTTCCGTCCTCGAAGGCGTCGGCGCAATCGGCGTCCGCGCGGCACTTCTCGGAGCGCCGGTAGTCCGGGAGGTTCGCCGGAGCCAGTTCCTGCGGCATCGCGTAGGCCAGGTGCCGCTTGACGAAGCTGCGCAGTCGCTCCAGCCGCTCCTGGAACGTCGGCGGAGGCCCACCGACGGGCGCTTCGAACACCGCCAACCAGTCGCGGATCGCGGCCGCAGTGTAGCGGATGTTGGCCTCGCCCTGGGCGTTGCCGAGGCGTTCGATGAACAGCGGGTCGCCCGATTCCTCGTCGTCGTCGAACCCGAAGACCAGGTCGAACCAGTAGTACTTGGCGTTGTGGTCCATCGCGTCGCTGTGCCGGTAGTACCAGGGCGTCGTGCCGTTGGACCGGAACGCGGCCACGGGCAGTGCGTCGTCCGGGGTGCCGGGCGCGACGACGTTGCGGAAGTCGCGCACGGTGTGCGCGAACGAATCGGCGATCGTGTGGGTACCCTGGCCGATGTAGAGCAGGTCGGGACGCACGTCGAGCTGCTCCCCATGGTCCGGGTTGCAGGCAACCCAGTCGGCGAAGGCGAAGGCATCCATGCAGAGCGGGCCGTGCAGAAGGACGAGCGGAAGGACCGTGGCGGTCAGCAGCGCGCAGACACCGTCTCGATCCTCTTCGCCGGCGGCGAGCGCGAGAATCGCGGCGGCCGGCGCCTCGCAGCCCCCAGCCATCGAACCTGCAGCCACGAACAGGCCGGCGCGCCAGTGCTCGCCGAGCGTCGCGCGGATCGTGGAGAAGTCCTTGACCGGCAGGTCGTTCGGCGGCACGACCTCCGGCGACGCCTGGAGCATCCGATCGAGCAGGAAGCTCGCCGAGGCGGTCAACAACGCCTGATTCCGCTCGACGAGCCCGGCGACGGAGTAGTTCTGGACAGCGACGTCTCCAATGGTGACCGTCGTCCAGGGCACGTCGAACATCCGGTTGTTCTCGAGAAAGCCGGTCGTCGCGTAGGCGTGCTGCGGCGGGAACTGGCCGGCGGTGCTGATCGTGCTCTCCCAGGGACGCTTGCCGGCCAGGCCGTCCGCGAAGACGTCGGCCATGTCGTTCATGGCCGCCGCCTCCGGCCCGGTCATCTCCCGCATGTCCACGAAGCGGGCACCAACCAGCAACCCCGTGAAGTCCCACGTACCGAGGCCGCCCTCACCGAGGGCGACGTAGCCGATCATGTTGCAGTAGTCGACGAGCGGCCAGCCGGCACCTTCGGTGCATAGCTCGTACGAGGCGCACCCCCCGGGGAGGCCACCGGTGCAGTCGTCGAACTCGGTCTTGTAGAACGCGCACTCCAGCGGATCGCCACTTGGCCCGCACGCGAGGTCGATAGCGCGGTACACCGCTGCCTCGTGCGCCGAGGGCAGATAGGGGGGCAGGAACGCATAGCCCGGAAACACGTAGACCAAGGCGTCCACGACCGGCCCCAGATCCGCCGGGATGGTGAAGTCGAAGTACACGTTGTTCGCGCGCGCTGACGTCGGTCGAAACGTCGTCGTCAAGGCGACCGTGCAGGCGAACACCACGACCCACCGGTGGGAACGCTCCGTCCGGGATGCTCTCATCACGACCCCTCCTTGCCCGCGCGTGAAGCGGACAAGGTCGATGGTGACGCGCGCCCGTGGGACACGGGGTACTGATCGAGGGACGACGGACTCACCCGGATGCGCGAAGGGTGCGCGCCGGGCCTACACGACGATCGGTCCTGCCGATGCCGACCCGACGCGCGGGGCCGAGCAGTGCGTCGAGGGCGGCACCGGTCGGGGGACTTCGCCCTACGGCCTGGGATCCGAGTCCCGGTAGGCGGACAGGAGCAACAGCCGCAGCAGGATGCCGATCGGCGAGCGGACCGAGTACGGGTCCGACGTCCCGAAAGCGCGCGACCACCCGGTGGGCGGCCGCCCTTCCGATGGTCGCTGCAGGTCGCGCGCAATGAACAGCAGCACGCACAGGATCTGCTCGATCCAGACGTCCGAGCAGCCGCGCACGTGGACGCAGTACCGGATCGCCCCGTACAGCGCCGCCTGCGCCTTCCGGTCGCAGCGCGACCACAACGGATCGCGCGCCGCCAACGCCACGCGCGTCAGCGCCGGATGCCGCCGATGGAAGTCGAGGAAGCCCGCCAACAGCAGGGAAGGATCGACCTCACTGCCGATC
>CAZMRP010000872.1:0-2397 GCA_964568275.1 uncultured Myxococcales bacterium | reverse complement strand
GTCGTGCCTGTACTTCCACAGCGTCTTGACCGCGGCGCCGAGCATGGTGGGGATCGCGAGGTAGAAGGAGAACTCGGTGGCGACGGGCGGGGTCAGGCCGAGGGCCATCCCGCCCATGATCGAAGCCCCGGCCCGCGACACCCCCGGCCACATGCTGACGCACTGGATCAGCCCGATCAACAGCGCCTGCCGCAGCGTCACGTCCTCCAACTCCTGCGGAACGGCGCGCCGAAAGCGCCGGTCGATCAGCTCGATGACGGCCGCGCCGACGATCAGCGCCGCCGCGACGGCGACGGGCATGCTCTCCAGCGGGTCCAGAAAGTCCTTGAGCGTCAGGCCGAGCAGGACCGTGGGGAGCATCGCGACCACGAGCTTGGTCAGGATGTGCCGGCGCCAGGCCCGGCTCGGCGGTCGGAACGTCCGGCGCCACAGGTCGCGCCAGAAATACAGGATCACCGCGAGAATCGCGCCAAACTGGCTGACCCACAACAGGACGCACCACGGCGAAGCGGCGCTTTCGATCCCCAATACCCATCCGGCCAGAATCAGGTGCCCGGTGCTGGAGACCGGCAGAAACTCAGTCAGGCCTTCGATGATGCCCAGGATGATAGCGTGCACTATTTCCATGCGCGGTTTCCGTTGAAGGACCGGAGGGGCAGCTATGCGCCCAGCCAGGCCGCCAGCAGCGTAAGCCGCCACACGACCTGCCCCAGCACGTTCGCGTACAGGCCTGCGAACAGATCGTCCAGCAATATGCCCCAGCCGGCTGGCAGCCGCTCAGCCTGGCGTGCCGGCGGCGGCTTTCGCAGGCCGGGCGGGTCCTCGCCGTGGCACTCGCGCCGGCCATGATCGCCTTGGCGCGCCGCCAGGTCAGCGACCCGCGTGTGACCTGGCAGGTCGGGGATGCGCTGCCCCTGCCGCTGGCGGACGGAGCGGCGGACCGCGTGCTGTGCTGCTCGGTGTGGCCGCACTTCGACGATCCCGCGGCCACGGCCGCCGAGCTGCGGCGCGCGTTGCGGCCCGGCGGGACGCTCGACGTCTGGCACCCGCTGCCGCGGGCGCGGGTCAACGCGATCCACGCCGACGCCGGCGAGGCGGTGCGCCGCGACGTGCTGCCGCCGGCCGAGGAGACCGCGCGACTGCTGGCGGGACTCGGCTTCCGCGTGGCTCGGACGATCGACGACGCGACGCAGTACCTGGTGTCCGCGGCGCGGTCGGCGGAGTAGGACGGATGCGGGTCGCCTGGCACGGCGTGTGGGGCTCGGCGCACGGCGCGGTGCGCCGGTTCGCGCCACCCACGCGGCTGGTGCTGGCGACGCTGGTGTTCGCGGCCTGCCTGCTGACACCGGCGCAGCGGCCCGCAGGCGCCCTGTGGTTGGCGGCGCTCGTCCCGGCCTGGCTGTTCGATTGCCGCCCGCCGGCGCGGATCTGGGGCGGCGCCCTGGCCTTCGGCCTGGTGCTGTTCGTCCCCTACCTGCTGCTGGGGCCGCTGCTCGTGGCGGAAGGCGCCGCCGTGGGGGACGCTCCGGCGTGGCGGGACGCCCTGGCGACGGCGGCGGGAGTGGCGGCGCGCGGCCTGGCGGGGCTGCTGGTCTGCGTGGGGGCGGCCGCGAGCTTCGCGCCCGGGGAGGGGAGCGAGGCGCTGGCCCGACTGCCCGTGCCGCGGCTTCTTTCGGCGATCCTGGTGCAGATCGCCCACCAGTCGGCGACGCTGCGCGTCGAGACCGGGCGGGTGGCGTCGGCGATGGCGGTGCGCGGCGCCACGCGCGGCTGGCGGACCGGATGGCGGGTGGTGACGTCGCTGCCGGGCGTCTGGCTGCCGCGTGTGGTGCGGCGCGCCGAGCGGGTGGCCGCGGCGATGGAGTTGCGCGGCTACGACGTCGAGTCGTTCCGCCTGCACCCCGGGCGTCCGGCGCGGGGCGCGGACGTGGCGGCCGTGCTCCTGGCGTGTGCGTTGGTCGGCGTCTCGATCGGGCTGCGGCACGGAGGTCCGGCGTGACCGGCCCGGCGCTGGCCCTGCGCGACGTGACGGTGCGCTGGGAGCCCCACGCGCCACCGGTGCTGACCCGCGTGTCGCTGGCCGTGGCCGCCGGCGAACGGGTGGCGCTGCTCGGACTGAACGGCTCGGGGAAGACCAGCCTGCTGCTGGCCGCGGTCGGGCTGGTGCCGCACGAGGGCGAGCTGGAGGTGGCCGGGCTGCGGCTGTCGGCGAAGACCGCCCCGGCCGTGCGCGAGCGGGTGGGCCTGCTGTTCAACGTGCCGGAGGACCAGCTGCTGTTCGCGCGACCCGTGGAGGACGTGGCGTTCGGCCTGCTGCGGCGGGGGACGCCGCCGGCCGACGCGCGCGCGCGGGCGCTGCTCGCGCTGGAGGCGCTGGACGCGGGCGGGGTGGCGGAG
>CAZMRP010000871.1:0-2409 GCA_964568275.1 uncultured Myxococcales bacterium | reverse complement strand
CCGCGTACGCGCACCCCCCGTCCGTGCAGGCATCCACGGTGCAGTCCAGGCCGTCGTCGCAGTCGACGCACGCCGCACCACCCGTCCCGCAGGCGGCGAGCGCGGTCCCGTCGACGCACGTGTCGCCGGTCCAGCAGCCGGTGGTGCAGGGCGGCGCGTCGCCGTCCTGGCCGTCCGTCCCGCCGTCGACGTCGGCGTCCTCCGTCTCGTCCCCGTCGTCGCCCCGGTCGGTCGTCGCCTCCGTCTCGTCGCCGTCGGGCTCCGTGTCCGGCGCGACCTCGGCGTCCCCGCCGTCGGGCCCGTCCGGCAGCTCGGAGTCGTCCCCCGGGTCCCGGCAGTCCGGGTCGGCGGAGTCGGTCCGCCCGTCGTGGTCGTTGTCGATGCCGTCGCTGCAGGCCGGCGGCCCGAACGGGGAGCGGGCGCAGCCGGCGGTCAGCAGCAGCAGCAGCAGTCCGGGGACGGCCCGGCGGCGCGCCGTTGCGGCGGTTCGTCCGGTCACAGCCAGTACCCCACGCCGAGCGACAGCGGCGCCACGAACACCGTGCGCACGGTGTCCAGTCCCACGGTCGGGAACAGCCAGAGCGTCAGCCCTTCCCAGAGGCGGAACTCGGCCAGGAGGCCCGCCGCCACGGCGGCGCCGGCGCCGCGGTCCGAGAGCGCGCCGGTGGTGACCACGAGACCGGGGGCGCCGGAAAGGCGCAGCCAGGACAGGCGCAGGAACGCGAAGCGCGCCCAGAAGCCGAGGTCGGCGGACGGCAGGACCAGCTCGAACGACGCGCCGAGCCAGTCGGTGAACTGGAAGCCCGCGCCGACGCTCCAGAAGAGGTTGTCCGCGAAACCGCGGTTCTCGAAGTCGAGCGATCGGAGGTTGGCGCCGGTGCCGAGGGCCAGCGGGACGCGCCCCCAGACCGCGGAGTCTGCGGTCCGCGGCGCCGCCGGCGGGCCGTCCGACGGCGGCAGAGGACCCTCGATCGGTGGTGGCGGCGGTGGTGGCGGCGGTGGCGGCGGCGGGTCGGCGTCCGCGCCGTCGGTGAGCATCAGCCCGTCCGCGCCGGCCGCGAGCTCGGGGTCGTCCTGATGGTCGCCCGCTCGTTCCGCGCCATGGGCACCGGCGTCGAGCTCCTGCTCGACGCCGGGCCCGAGCAGGACGCCATGGGCGTGCTCCTGCGGGCCGAGGCCGAGGTCGAGCGCCTGGAGGCGCTGCTGTCCCGGTTCCGGCCCGCGTCGGAGCTGTCCCGGCTCAACGCCGCCGGCAGCATGCGGGTGGGTCCCGAGCTGCTCGAGCTCACCCGCATCGCGCTCGCCGAGCGCGACCGCACCGGCGGGCGGTTCGACCCCACCGTGCACGACGCCGTCGTCGCGGCCGGCTACGACCGGTCCTTCGACGGCATGCCGGAGGACCGCGACGGGGACATCGAGGCCCGGCCGTGCGGCGGCGGGGTCGCCGTGGACGCGGAGGCCCGCACCATCACGCTGGACCAGGGCGTGAACCTCTACCTGGGCGGCATCGCGAAGGGGTGGACCGCGGAGCGGATCGCCGACCTGATGGAGCCCGCCGGGCCCTGCCTGGTGAGCGTGGGCGGCGACATGGCCCTCCGCGGGCCGCGCGCCACCGGGCCGTGGACCGTCGGCGTCACGACGGGCGACGGATCGGTCACCCTCGCGCTCGACCGCGGCGCGATCGCCACCTCGGGCCGCGACCGCAGGCGCTGGACGCGCGGCGGGCGCGAGGCCCACCACATCATCGACCCGTCCTCCGGCGCCCCGTCGGAGACCGACCTGCTGCGCGTGACCGTCGTCGCGCACGGCGGGCCCGAGGCGGAGGCCACCGCGAAGGCGCTCATGCTCGCGGGGTCCGCCCGGGCCGCGGAGGAGGCCGAGGAGCGCGGGATCCCCTGCGTGCTCGTCGGCATGGACGGTTCCACCCGCCTCACCGGAGGTCTCGCATGAAGCACGACCCCACGTTCTGGCTGCTCGCACGCGCGACCGGCTTCACCGCCTACGGGCTGCTGGCGGCCACGATGGCCGCCGGGCTCGTCCTGCGCAGCCGGCCCTTCCGGCGACTCAGGCCGCCGCAGGTCATGGAGATCCACCGCTTCATCTCCCTGATGGGGCTCGTGGCGCTCGCCGCCCACGGCATCTCGCTGTACCTGGACCGCACCATCGAGATCACGCCGCTCGACCTGGTGGTGCCCGGCATCGCCCCGTACCGGCCGGTGTGGACCGGCGTGGGCGTGATCGCCGGGGAGCTCATGCTCATCCTCCACGTGTCGTTCCGGCTGCGGAAGCGCATCGGCGTCCGGGTGTGGCGGCGCCTGCACTGGGCGAGCTACGCGGCGATCGCCGGCGGCACCCTGCACGGGCTTCTCGCCGGGTCCGACAGCGGCACCCCCCTCGCGCTGGGCGCGT
>CAZMRP010000870.1:0-2412 GCA_964568275.1 uncultured Myxococcales bacterium | reverse complement strand
GCCCGCCTGGAGCCCGGCGTCCTGAGCGTGCTGCGCGTCGCGGTCACCCGCCCGCGCACCCTGCCGCCCCGGCTGCGCCGCAGCGTGCTGTTCTGGGTCGCCGCCTGGGCCGTCGGCCTGCTGGTCCTGCTGCCCCTGGCGATCTTCCGCAACAGCGTGCGCGACCACCACCGCATCGCGGTCGTCGCCGCCCCGACGGCGGGTCACGCCGAGGTTTCGCTCGAGGTGTCCGCCTACTTCAAGGGCCCGCTGCGCCTCGCCTTCCACACCGTCGAACCGCCGACGGGCCGGACCTGCGTCGCCGTGCGCCTGCGCAAGGGTGAGGCCGAGTGGCACGACGCCCGCGTGCTGCGTCCGGGCAAGCAGTACGAGAGCAGCGAGGTGTCGGGGGTCGGCCCGGGCACCTACGAGGTCCGGGTGCAATCCACGGCGCGCGAGCCGACCGAGGTGGTGGTCAAGCTGGGAGCCTGGGGCAGCCTCGAGCTCGGCTGGATCATCGCCACCCTGAACTTCCTGCTGCTGCTGATGGCGCTCGAGCTCGCCCGCTCGCCTTTCAACCGCCCTGCTCCACGGCGTCGTCGGCTCGCCCGCAGCCTGCTCGGCGTCTGGTTCCTCGTGTTGCTGGCCGTCGCCGTGTTCCGCTGGAATCCCTGGCCCGCCGAGGATCACCCCGGACCGTCGGGTCCGATGGCTTGCGACACCGTGCCGGAAGAACCGGCCACGCCGGACCGCTGATCCGAACCGCCCGCGGCGCGTACCGCCTGCACGCGCGACTTCCTTGCCTCCGCGTCCTCCGTGCCGCACGCTTGCTGCACGGCCGGGCGGTCCGGTCGTCGAGGAGGACCCCATGCGTACGCCCTGTTGCCTGTCCGCCCTGCTGCTGACGTTCGGCTGCTACGACTCCGGGGTCGTTCTCGGCGGGGACGGGGCGGACCACGTCGACGCCCGACCCGAGGTCGGCGCGGACGCGGACGCGGACGCCGATGCGGACGCGGACGCCGATGCGGACGCGGACGCCGACGGGACGTCGGTCTGCCCGCCGGCCTCCGACGGCGTCTGGGCCGACTTCCTGGTCGACGGCCCGGCACTGTCCGAGACGAACCTCGATCTGCCCTGCGTCATCGACTCCGTGCTCGAAGGCTCGGACGGCACCGTGCGGCTCAACCTCGGGTGCGGCACGGGAGGACTCATCGAGTCGCACACGCTCGACCTCCTGGTTTCGCCGGGCCCCTGGCTGTTCGGGCTCGACGGGCTGTCGGTCCGCTTCCGCTACGTCGCCGAGCCGATCTGGTGGATCAACCGCTGGTTCTCGCTGCGCGACGGGTCGGGCGACGTGCTGGTCGCGGGCGTGTCGGCCGACGAGCTGGCGCCGCCCGGCCCCACGTCCGGCGAGTGGTTCGCGCCGGCGGAAGTCGACCTGCTGGCCGGCGTCTGCCCACCGACCGAGGACTGGTGCGGACCGCTCGAGCGGCTGGCGCTGGAGATTTCGTACGGCGGCGGGACGGGGCTGGTGTACGACGGGACGAGCGGCTCGGTGGGCGAGATGATGAGCCTGTACGTCGTCGTCGGGGGCGCCTCGCGCTACCTCGGGATGGCCTGCGACGACGTGCCGGACCAGTTCTTCAACGTGCTGATGTTCGGGCTGGCGGACGGCTGACGCCGCGCGCGTCGTGTTGCCCGGCCCGGGCCGATCCGCTAGACTGCCGGACGACCCGGCAGAAGGAGGGACCGATGAAGCAGGCGTGGACGACCGTGGCCTTGATGCTCGCGCTGGTGACGCTCGGCTGTGACGACGACACCAGCACCGCGGGCTGCGTCGACCTGTGCAGCGAGGCGCAGGCCGGAAGCTGCACCGTGATCACCGGCAGCTGCAGCGCGTTCTGCTCGGCGCTGGACAACGTCCAGGGCCCGGCGGGCTGCACCAGCCAGCGCCAGGCGTACCAGGGCTGCCTCAACGACGGTGCCACCGCCTGCGCCAACGACTGCGGCAGCCAGGAGAGCGCGCTGGCGAGCTGCGTCGGCCTGTACTGCCTGGCCAACCCGAGCAACGCCGACTGCACCGTGCTGTCCGCGTCGTTCTGACCGACCGTCGACCGCTACGGCTCGTTGACCCGCTTGCGCGCCGCCAGTTGCACACCGCGCGGCACGTCGTTCGACTTCGCCAGCCGCCGCAGCTCCTGTTGCGACAGCCGGTCGAGCAGCCGCGTGGCGCTGCCGAGCGGCGTCTTGGGGTTGCGCACCAGCGCGGTCACCACGCCGGCGTTCTGCGACCACTCGCGGTGCGCCGCGATCAGCTGCAGCGCGTCGGGGCTCGCCTGGCGCGAACCGGCGAGATAGCGGACCTCCTCGAGGGTCACGTGCGGGTTCTGCAGCACGAAGGCCTGGATCGTCTTGTTCGGGTCCTTGAGCAGC
>CAZMRP010000869.1:0-2412 GCA_964568275.1 uncultured Myxococcales bacterium | reverse complement strand
AGCTCCACGGTCACCGTCTCGACCGTCTCGCCCACCGCCAGCTCCTCGTACCAGGCGAAGTGCCCCGGCGCGGCCACCTGCACGCGGTAGGTTCCCGGCGGGAGGTGGACCGGGTTCTCGCCGAGCTGCGCCAGCGTGCCGGCCAGCGACTCGTTGATCGTCACCAGCGCCTCCGCCGGCGCGCCCGCGAAGGCCAGCCCGCCCGCCGGCGGCGGCAGCTGCTGCGGCGGAGTCGGACACCCCGCGCACCACAGCACCCCGGCCAGCGCCACGACCCACCCGATGCTCCGTCCTCGTCGCGTGTTCGTCATCGTCCCGTCCTCGCTAGTCCACCCGGTAGTTCGGCGCTTCCTGGGTGATGATCACGTCGTGCACGTGGCTCTCGCGCAGCCCCTGCGGCGAGATGCGGATGAACTTCGCCCGCTGCTGCAGCTCGGGGATCGTGCGCGTGCCGACGTAGCCCATCCCGGAGCGCACGCCGCCGAGCAGCTGGTACAGCATCGTGGCCAGGCTGCCGCGGGCCGGCACCCGGCCCTCGATCCCCTCGGGCACCAGCTTGCTCTCCTGCACGTCGCACTGGCCGTAGCGGTCCGCGGAGCCCTCGCGCATCGCGCCGATCGACCCCATCCCGCGGTACTGCTTGTAGGTCCGGCCCTGGTACAGCACGATCTCCCCGGGCGCCTCGTCGGTCCCCGCGAACAGCGAGCCGATCATCACGGTGTCGGCGCCGGCGGCGAGCGCCTTGGTGATGTCGCCCGAGTGCTTGATCCCGCCGTCGGCGATGACCGGCACGTCGCGGCGCCGCGCCTCGGCCGCGCAGTCCAGCACCGCGGTCAGCTGCGGCACGCCCACCCCGGCCACGATCCGCGTGGTGCAGATCGAGCCCGGCCCGATCCCCACCTTGACCGCGTCCGCCCCGGCGTCGATCAGCGCCTTCGTCCCCTCCGCCGTCGCCACGTTGCCCGCCACCAGCTGCGCGGCCGGATGCTCGGCCCGCGTCTCCCGCAACGCCTGCAGCACCCCCTCCGAGTGCCCGTGCGCGGTGTCGATCACCAGCACGTCGCACCCCGCCGCGATCAGCGCCGCCGCGCGCTCCCCGCGGTCCGGGCCCACCCCGAGCGCCGCGCCGACGCGCAGCCGCCCGAGCTGGTCCTTCACCGCGTGCGGGTACATCTCGGCCTTCATCAGGTCCTTGACCGTGATCAGACCGACCAGCTTCCCCTTGCCGTCGATCACCAGCAGCTTCTCGATCCGGTGCATGTGCAGCAGCGCCCGCGCGTCCTCCAGCCGGATCCCCTCCTGGCACGTCACCAGCTCCTTCGTCATCAGCTGCGACACCGGCTGGTCCAGGTTGGTCTCGAATCGCACGTCCCGGTGCGTCAGGATCCCGACCGGGAAGCCGTCCTTCTCCACCGGCAGGCCGGAGAACTCGTGCTGCTTCATGATCGCCAGCGCCTGGCGCAGCGGCATGTCGGGGTGCACGGTCAGCGGGTCGACCACCATCCCGCCCTCGCTCTTCTTGACCCGCGTCACCTCCCGCGCCTGGTCCGCGATCGGACCGTTCTTGTGGATCACCCCCAGCCCGCCCTCGCGCGCCATCGCGATCGCCGTCCGCGCCTCGGTCACCGTGTCCATCGCCGCCGACAGCACCGGGATGCGCAGCCCGATCGTCCGCGTCAACCGCGTCTTCAGGTCGACCTGCGTCGGCAACACCGCGCTGTGCTCCGGCAGCAACAGCACGTCGTCGAACGTCAGCCCCTGCCGCAGCTCGCTCATCGCTCCGACTCCCCGCAACGCCGCCCGGCGCGCCCCCGCTCCAGCGCCCGCAGCGCCGCCGCCGCCGCCTCCGCCACTCCCGCGTCCGCGTGCCGCAGGTGCGGCTCGATCGCCTCCTTCGCGTCCGCCTCCCCCAGGTCCCCCAGCGCCTGCAACGCCGCCGCCAGCATCGCCGGCACCGGCGCCTCCCGCACGATCTCCTCCAGCAGCGACCGCACGTTCGGCGGCCCCGCCGTCCCCAGCATCCGGATCGCGTCCAGCGCCAGCGCCTGGTCGCCCCGCCGCGCCTCGGCGCGCACCGAGTGCTCCACCACGCGGATGATCAGCGGCTTCAGCTCCGGCCAGCACTGCCGCGCCAGCGACGCCAACGCCCGCTGCCGCAGCTCGAGCCGCTCCGTGTGGCGCTCCACCGCCTCCGCCAGCATCCGCTGCGACGGCTCGTCGCCGCGCGCGTCGAGCGCCACGATCGCCCGTTCGCGCACCAGCTCCGACGGGTCCGCCAGCAGCCGCTGCGCCACGTCGTCCCCCTGCCACGTCGCCACCCGCAGGAACGCGTCCGCCGCCGCCGCCCGCACCAGCGGCCACGGCTCCTCGGCGAAGGCCGCCGCCAGCGTCCGCAGCTCGGCCTCCACGGCC
>CAZMRP010000868.1:0-2418 GCA_964568275.1 uncultured Myxococcales bacterium | reverse complement strand
GGAGGGGAGGAGCAGCCAGCGCGGCGGAAGCGGCACGACCTGCGGGGAGCCGTCGGGGTGGCGGGCCGCGAGGTCGCGGTCGGCGGCGACGGAGGGAGGGAGGCCGAGACCGGTGAGGTCGGCGCCGACGACCGGGCCGAGGCGCAGGTGGACGCCGAGCCCGAGCCGGGCGGCGTGTTCCAGCAGGGCGAGCAAGTTCCCGGAATCCCCGGAGAAAGAGAAGCCGTCGCCGTGCTCGTGGCGACTCCAGGGCACGGGGGTCTCGACGGAGTCGATGCCGAGGCGGCGCAGGGACTCGAGGGCCGGGGCGAGCGCGCGGGGCGCCAGGCGAAAGTAGTGCAGCGAAGCGGCGAGCACGCGATCGGCCTCCGGGGCCCGAGGCCCCGAGGGAAGGAGGTACCCGAGGGCGCGGCGGGGCGCAAGGGGGTGCTGAAGCGCGGTTCAACCGGTCTTGACACGGGGTGCGGCTTCGGGTTACGGGGGCGTCCGACATGACGTTGACCCAGGGGGGTCGAGAAGCGAGCCAGGAGGGCACGATGGCTGACCAGAAGACGATCACTTCGATGATGGACGAGAAGCGGCTGTTCCCCCCGCCGAAGGAATTCACGGCGCGGGCGTACATCAAGAGCCGTGCGGACTACGAGAAGATCTACAACAAGTCCATCGGCGACCCGGACGCGTTCTGGAGCGAGATCGCCTCGGAGCTGCACTGGTTCAAGAAGTGGGACAAGGTCAACGAGGAGAACTTCAAGGAGGGGAAACTCGCGTGGTTCCTGGGCGGCAAGACCAACGTCTCCTACAACTGCCTCGACCGGCACCTCGGCGGCCCGAACGAGAACAAGGTCGGCCTGATCTGGCAGGGTGAGCCGGAGGACGACGTCCGGAAGTTCACCTACAAGCAGCTGCACACCGAGGTCTGCCGCTTCGCCAACGTACTGAAGAAGAAGGGCGTGAAGAAGGGCGACCGCGTCACGCTGTACCTGCCGATGATCCCCGAGTTGCCGATCGCGATGCTGGCCTGCGCGCGGATCGGGGCGATCCACAGCATCGTGTTCGGCGGCTTCTCCGCCGACTCGCTGCGCGACCGGATCATCGACTGCAAGTCCACCGTGCTCGTCACCTCCAACGTCGGCCTCCGCTCGGGCAAGACCGTGCCGCTCAAGGCCAACGCCGACAAGGCGCTGGACTCCTGCCCGGACGTCAAGACGGTGGTGGTGGTCAAGCGCCGTCCGGACGAAGTCCCGATGAAGGCCGGCCGCGACAGCTGGTGGGACGACGAGATGGGCGCGAAGGACATCACGGCGGAGTGCGCGGCGGAGCAGATGGACGCGGAGGACCCGCTGTTCATCCTCTACACCTCGGGCTCCACCGGCAAGCCGAAGGGCGTGCTGCACACCACCGGCGGGTACATGACCTACGTGTACCTGACCTTCAAGTGGATCTTCGACTACCACCCGGAGGACATCTTCTGGTGCACGGCCGACATCGGCTGGGTCACCGGCCACTCGTACATCGTCTACGGACCGCTGGCCAACGCGGCGACGTCGATCATGTTCGAGGGGGTGCCGAACTACCCGAAGCCGGATCGGTTCTGGCAGATTGTGGACAAGTTCAAGGTCAACACCTTCTACACGGCGCCGACGGCGATTCGCGCGATCATGCGCGACGGCGAGGACTGGCCGAGCAAGCGCGACCTGTCGTCGCTGCGGCTGCTGGGCACGGTGGGCGAGCCGATCAACCCCGAGGCCTGGATGTGGTACCACCGGGTGATCGGCAAGGAGCGCTGCCCGATCGTCGACACCTGGTGGCAGACCGAGACCGGCGGGATCCTGATCACGCCGCTGCCGGGCGCCTGGGGCACCAAGCCCGGCTCGGCCACGCTGCCGTTCCCGGGCGTGCATCCCGAGGTGATCCGCCAGGACGGCTCGGCCTGCGGCGCCAACGAGGGCGGCTACCTCGTGATCAAGCGCTCGTGGCCCGGCATGATGCGCGGCGTGTTCGGCGACCCCGAGCGGTTCAAGAACACGTACTTCGTGCAGTACCCCGGCTACTACTTCACCGGGGACGGCGCGCGGAAGGACGAGGACGGCTACTACTGGCTGATGGGCCGCGTGGACGACGTGGTCAACGTCTCCGGCCACCGCATCGGCACCGCCGAGGTCGAGAGCGCGCTGGTGTCGCACAAGGCCGTGGCCGAGGCTGCGGTCGTCGGCTTCCCGCACGACATCAAGGGCCAGGGCCTCTACGCCTACGTGACGCTCAAGGGCGGCTTCGAGAGCACCGACGAGCTGCGCAAGGAGCTGATGAACCACGTGGCGAAGGAGATCGGCCCGATCGCCAAGCCGGACAAGATCCAGTACGCGCCCGGCCTGCCCAAGACCCGCTCGGGCAAGATCATGCGCCGCATCCTGCGCAAGA
>CAZMRP010000867.1:0-2423 GCA_964568275.1 uncultured Myxococcales bacterium | reverse complement strand
GGCCGGCGTGGCGCCGGGCCGCGTCGCCGCGGCCCCCGCCGCCGTCGGTCCGCCCGCGACGTCGTTGCTCCCCTCGGCCAGCCCCTCGAAGAACGCCCTGGCGCAGGGCCCGAGCGCCCGCGTCAGGTAGCCGCCCTCCTGGACCACGAGCAACGGCAGCCCGAGCCGGCCCAGACGGCGGCCGTTGGCCGCGAAGTCCGCCGGCCGCAGCTCCCAGCTGCCCGTGGGGTCGCGCTTGGCCGTGTCGAACCCCAGCGCCACCACCAGGAACCGCGGCGCGAACCGCTGCACGAACCGCAGCGCCTCGCCGAGCATCGCACCGTAGTGCGCGCCGTCCACCTGCTCGCGCAGCGCCAGGTTCACGTTGTACCCCGCCCCCGCCCCCGCCCCCCGCTCGTCCACGAACCCCGTGAAGTACGGGTAGGCGAACCGCGGGTGCCCGTGGATCGAGATCGTCAGCACGTCGTCCCGCTCGTAGAAGATGTCCTGGGTGCCGTTGCCGTGGTGGTAGTCCAGGTCGAGCACCGCGACCTTGCCGTGGCGCGACAGGTAGTGCGCGGCGATTGCCGTGGAGTTGAGGTAGCAGAAGCCGCCGAACGCCCGCCGCTCGGCGTGGTGCCCCGGCGGCCGAACGAGCGCGTAAGCCGCCTGCACCCCCGCGAGCAGCCGCTCCGCGGCGGTCAGGGCGCAGTCCACGGCGCGCCGCGCGGCGGGCCAGGCGTTGCGGTGCAGCGGCGTGAACGTGTCGATGCAGTAGTAGCCGGCGCGCGTCGGCAGGTCCCACGGCGGCCGCGCCCGGTTGCGGATCGGGAACACGTACGGGTAGACCGACTCGTCCGGGTCCACCGCCGCGCAGACCCGCTTGAGGAAGTCCACGAACTCGCCGTCGTGCACCGCCCGCACGTGCTCGTCCGGGTAGTGCCGCGGCTCGAGCCGCTCGAACAGCCCCGTCTTGTCCAGCTCCCGCAGGATCGCCTCGACCCGCACCGGCGATTCCACGTACCCCCGCTCGCGCACGTGGTGGATCTCGTGGCGGTCGTTGACCACCAGCGCGATCTTCTTCTCCACCGAGGGCACCGGCCGCACGGGGACCGCGGCGTCGCCGCCCCGCGTCCGTGGTTCGGCCAGCCGCACCGGGTCGTCCCGGAACGACTCCACCACCTCGTCGATGTAGCCCGGCGGACAGTGCGGCCCGTACTTGCGCTCGAGGATCGCCCGCACGATGGCCCGCGCCTCGTCGCGCCGCAGGCCGCTGCCGCGGCCCAGGTCGTCGAACAGCAGGTGCGGCGGGCAGTCCGCGTCGGGCCGCAGCGGCGTCTCGTAGGCCGTGTCGGCGATCGGCCGCGCCCCGTGCCGCTCGTAGAACAACAGCCGCAACCGGTTCTCCGCCCGCTCGGATTCCGCGCGGCACAGCGCCGGGTCCGCCGGCAGGCTCTCGAAGAACAGCCCGACCGAGCCGAGGTCCAGCGCCTCCTCGCGGACCCGCTGGTACAGCGCGCTGCCGATGCCGTGGCCCATCGTCAGTCGCGCCGCCGACAGGAAGTCCAGGTAGCAGAAGCGCAGGTCCGGCATGTGCAGCAGGATCGCGAAGCCGCGCACCCGGTTGCGGCCGTCGGTGGCGGTGAAGATCATCGTCCGGTAGCGGAAGCGCAACGGGTCGTGGAGCTGCTCCGGCAGGTGCGCGATGTCCTCCTCGGGGACCGCGCCGAACTGTTCCCGCAGGATCTGTTGGACCTGCGCCACCGCGTCCCGCTCGGCCGGCAGCGTGCAGTCGCGGATGCGTCGGATGCGGAACATCACCGTCTCCCGTCGTCCGGCGCCGCCGGGCGGGTCAGCGCCCGTGGTGGTTGTGGCCGTTGCGCCGCAGCAGGACCCGCGCATCGACCACCGTCGCCCCCCGCGCGTGGGCCACCACCGGGTTGAGGTCCAGCTCCCGGATCTCGGGGTAGGCCTGGACCAGCTCCGAGATCGCCAGCAGCAGTTCGACCAGCGCGTCCTTGTCCACGGGCGGCTTGCCGCGGAACCCGTCGAGGATCTCGGCCCCCTTCAGCTCCCCCAGCATCCGGCGGGCCGCATTGCGCGAGATCGGCAAGACCCGCGTCGACACGTCCTGCAGCACCTCGACCAGGATCCCGCCCAGGCCGAACAGGATCACCGGGCCGAACTGCGGGTCGAGCTTGGTGCCGATGATCGTCTCCACCCCGCGCGGCGCCATCGGCACCACCAGACAGCCGCGCACGTCGGCCCGCGCGTCGTAGCGCCGGGCGTCGCGCACGATCTCGCGGAACGCCCGGCGCACCTGCGCCGGCGTCTCGAGCCCCAGCCGCACGCCGCCGGCCTCGGTCTTGTGCAGGATCTGCGGCGAGACGATCTTGAGCGCGACCGGGCCGCGCATGCGGCCCGCCGCCTGCACCGCCGCCTCC
>CAZMRP010000866.1:0-2432 GCA_964568275.1 uncultured Myxococcales bacterium | reverse complement strand
GCTCGGATTGGATTGGGACGAAGGCCCCGAATCGGCCGCCGACCCCTCCGCCGCGGCCTACCTCGAGTTCGGCCAGATGGAAGCCCGCGCCGGCGACCGCGCGCGCGCCGTCGAGTTGCTCGAGGCCGGCCTGGCGATCCAGTCCGGCGACCTGGCCGACCGCACGGTCGCCCGCGCCGGCCTGCACGAGGAACTCGGCCGCCTGCACCGCATCGCCGGCCGGGACGCCGAGGCCGAGGCGGCGTTCGACGAGGCGATCGCCGAGTGGAAGCAGGTCGCCCGCGCCGGCGTCGTCTCCCAGGCCCACGGCGACGTCCAGGTCGGACGCCTCGGCGTCCTGCGCGGCGACCGCGAGGCCGGCCTGCGCCGCATCGCGCTGGCCGTCCGCACGGCGGGCGAGGACGAGTTCGGCGCGAACGAGGACTCCCGCGTCTACAACCAGGCACTGTCGTTCCTGCACATCGAGGGCGAGACCGCGCTGTTGACCGAGCTGTTCCCGCTCTCCGCCACCCGCCAGGACCTCGACGTCGGCTGGCGCGTCTACCACGCCCTGTGGACCCTCGGCGCCTCCCGCCGCGACGGCCGCCCCGACGACCCCGAGGTGCTGGCGTTCCTCCAGGCGATGCGCGCCTCCGGCTGGAGCGGCGTCCTGGCCCGCTTCTACCGCGGACAGCTCGACTTCGACGCGGCCTTCGCCGCCGCCGACACCCTCGGGCAGCAGACCGAGCTGCGCTACTACGAGGCGCTCAACCGCCTCGCCGCCGGCGACACCGCCGCCGCCCGCGCGCTGCTCGACCAGGTCGTCGCCACCAACATCTTCAACTACTTCGAATGGGAGATGGCCCGCGAACTGCTCGAGCGCCTCGGCCGGATCCCTCAGCCCCCCGAAGCCGTCTCCGTCAGCAGGTAGCGGTCCCAGTCGGTCTTCTCGATCACCTCGGCCACCGCCGGCTGCTGCCCCAGCACGTCCCGCAGCGCCGCGGCCCGTGCCCGGAACGTCTCGAGCGGCAGGGCGTCGCGCAGCAGCAGGTAGCGCAGCCAGACGAACATCGTCTGCACGACGTCCGCCTGGCAGTAGTTGCGGACCTCCTCGATCGCGCCCCGCGCCACCGCCGACTCGACCTGCGACCCGTCGATGCCGAACTTCCCCGGCAGTCCCACCAGCCGCGCCACCGCGTCAAGCTTCGACCGGCGCACCGAGCCGTAGTCCGACAGCTCCTCGCACAGGTCCGCGTGCAGCTCCGCGCGGTACCGCTGCCGGTAGGCGTTGTTGTTCCAGAAGAACCACGCCGCGGGCACCCCGTGACGCAGCGAACGCAGCGCCAGCACGGGCAGGTCGAAGCGCCGCCCGTTGAACGTCACCAGCGACGGGTGCTCCTTGTCCAGGAACCCCGCCAGGTCGCGCAGGATCTTCGGCTCGTCCGTCGAGCCCAGCCCGACCGAGCCGAGCTTGCGGAACGAGTGGTCCGGGCCGAGCCACAGGATCGCCACCACCACCACCCGGTGCGCCCAGGGCGGCGGGAACGTCTCCTCCGTCGCCTCCCCCCGGCTCTCGCGCTTCGGCGCGTCCCGCTCCGGGTCGTACAGCTCCCGGTCCGGCACCGTCTCGATGTCGAGGATCGCGTAGGTCCGTTCCGCCATGGCCTTCACCCCAATTGACTTCCCCGCGCCGCACCGTTACACCCGCTCTCGGGGCATTCGCATCGCGGGCGGGCCTACGAGCCTAGGCGCGCCCCGCCCGCCGCGCAAGGAGCAAGCCGCATGAAGATCTTCCTCGACACCGCAGACGTCAACGAGATCCGCAAGGGCGCCGCCCTCGGCCTGGTCGACGGCGTCACCACCAACCCCTCGCTCGTGGCCAAGACCGGCCGCAAGTTCGAGGAGGTCGTCCGCGAGATCTGCACGATCGTCGACGGCCCGATCTCCGCCGAGGCGGTCAGCCTGGAGCACGAACCGATGCTGGTCGAGGCGCGCCGGCTGACCAAGATCCACGACAACGTCGTGGTCAAGATCCCGATGACCGCCGACGGCCTGCGCACCGTCCGCGTCTGCGCCACCGAGGGGATCAAGACCAACGTCACGTTGATCTTCTCCCCCTCCCAGGCGCTGCTCGCCGCCAAGGCCGGCGCCTCGTTCGTCTCCCCCTTCGTCGGCCGCCTCGACGACATCTCCACCGTCGGCATGGACCTCGTCGGGCAGATCGTCGGCATCTACAACAACTACGACTTCGAGACGGAGGTGATCGTCGCCTCGGTCCGCAACCCGCTGCACTTCGTCGACGCCGCGAGCATGGGCGCCCACATCGCCACCATCCCGTACAAGGTCCTCGAACAGCTGGTGAAGCACCCGCTGACCGACCTCGGGATCCAGAGCTTCCTCAAGGACTGGGAGAAGGTGCCCAAGTGACGACCCGCCCCCGCGCCGGCAAGCCG
>CAZMRP010000865.1:0-2433 GCA_964568275.1 uncultured Myxococcales bacterium | reverse complement strand
GGCGCGGCGGGCCGGGCGACCCGCCGGCGCGCGGAGCTCGCCCGCGGGCGGGCGGGCGTACGACGTGGGCGACGTCCCTCGCCGGTCATCCGACACCTCCGTCTCGCATGCGGCCGCCGGCGGCCGCGAGGTCAGTGGTTGCGGCGCTCGTTCTCGTCCGGATCCGGGCCTTCACCCAGCTCGGCCGCCCCCGGAAACACCGCTTCCTCGTCGAACGACTCGGCCTCCGCCGCCGGCTCCTGCTCGCGACGCGGCGGGTCGCCGGCCACCTCGAGCGCGTAGTGGGCCAGGTCGCCGAGGCCGTCGAGGACCCAGTGCAGGTCCGAGTCGCCCGGGTGGCGTTCGAGCGTCACGTTGGCGATGCACTCGATCTGGCTCAGCGCCCGCAGGGCGGCATCGAGTCGTTTCTGGAGCTGGCGGCTGCTGGCACTCATCCGCACCTCGTTCCCCCGCAAGGGGTCCGCAATTTAGCCCGGATCGCCGGTCGGAAGCAACGCCCCACCGGGCTCAGCCGCCGGCGGCCGCCCGGTCGGCCCCGGCGCGCAGGCGCGACAGCACGCGCTCGCGGCCGAGGACCGCCATCACGACGTCGATCGGCGGCGAGACGGCGGTGCCGAGCAGCGCCACGCGGGCCGGCTGGGCGATCTTGCCCAGCTTCGCCCCGCGCTCCGCCGCCAGCCCGTCCACCGCCGCCAGGATCGCCGGACGGTCGAAGACCGGCGCCGCCGACAGCCGGTCGGCCAACGCCCGCAACACCTCGGCCGCATCCCCCTTGAGGTGCTTCTGGACCGCCGCGGCGTCCCAGACCACCTCCTCCGCCAGCAGCGGCTTCGCCCCGTCGGCCATCTCGAGCAGCGTGCGGGAGCGCTCGCGCAGGCCGTCGACGAGCAGGCCCAGGCGCGGGTCGTCGACCGCCAGCTCGGCGTCCCCCCGCCGGGCCAACGTCTCGCGGAGCAGCCCCGTCAGCCGCTCCCGCGGAGCCAGCTTGATGTGCTCCGCGTTGTACTTGTTGCGCAGCTTCTCGAAGTCGAAGACCGCCGGCGCGTTGCCCACGGCGGGCAGGTCGAACAGCTCGATCAGCCGCGGCAACGGGAACACCTCCTCGTCCCCGTGCGACCAGCCGCACCGCACCAGCGCGTTGACCAGCGCTTCCGGCAGATACCCCTCGTCCCGGTACTGCAGCACCGACACCGCCCCGTGGCGCTTGGAGAGCTTGGCGCGGTCCGGCCCGAGGATCAGCGACTGGTGGGCGAACACCGGCGGCTCCCAGCCGAAGGCGCCGTAGATCTGGAGCTGCCGGAACGTGTTCGACAGGTGGTCCGCGCCGCGCAACACCAGCGTCACGCCCATCTCGTGGTCGTCGACCACCACCGTGAAGTTGTAGGTCGGCGTGCCGTCGGCCCGCAGCAGCACCAGGTCGTCCAGCTCCTCGTTCGGCGTCACCACCCGGCCCTGGATCCGGTCCTCCAGCACCGTCTCGCCGGCGTCCGCGCTGCGGAACCGGATCACCGGGGCGACCCCGGGCCGCGGCTCCGTCCGGTCGCGACAGCGCCCGTCGTACTTGGGGTTGCGCTTCTCCGCCAGCGCCTGCTGCCGCCGCTGCTCCAGCTCGTCCGGGGTGCAGTAGCAGCGGTACGCCGCACCGCTCGCCACCAGCTCGTCGGCCCGACGCCGGTACAGGTCGAACCGCTCGCTCTGCAGGAACGGACCCTCGTCCCAGTCCAGCCCGAGCCACCGCATCGCTTCGTAGATCACCTGCACCGCGCCCTGTGTCGAACGCTCGCGGTCGGTGTCCTCGATCCGCAGCACGAACGAACCCCCGTGGTGCCGGGCGTAGAGCCAGTTGTAGATCGCCGTCCGGGCGTTCCCCAGGTGCATGTACCCGGTGGGGGACGGCGCGAAGCGCACACGGACCTTGGGTTGGGTCATCGGGTCGTCCTTCTTCCCGCGGCGCGGCCGCGGCGGGGTGGCATCCCGGAGGAACTCTCAGTAGCAGACGCAGGCGCCCGAGGCGTCGCAGTAGCCGAAGGTGTGGCCCGCCGCACGACAGGCGTCGAAACAGGCGGTCATGTCGCAGCTGCCGCCGAAGTCCAGGGTGGCGTCGAACGCCGAGGCGTCCCATCCCTCGGGGAGCTCGAACCCGTCCGGCAGCTCGAACCCGTCCGGCAGCTCGAACCCGTCCGGCAGCCCGAAGTCCGGCAGCCCGAAGTCCGGCAGCCCGAAGTCCGGCAGCAGGCCGTCGCCGGAGATGTCCAGCGGCACGTCGACCACCGAACCGTCGCCCGTGCCGCCGTCGCTCGCCGTCCCGGAGCACTCGCACGAGTCGCCGACGCACGTGCCCTCGCCGTAGCCCGAGAGCAGGCAGGTGATCGAGCAGATCGACGGGTCGCACCCGCCGGCGCTGTCGCCCGTCGCCCCGTCGACCGCCGCCAC
>CAZMRP010000864.1:0-2434 GCA_964568275.1 uncultured Myxococcales bacterium | reverse complement strand
CGCCGCCGGGCGCACCCGCACGCGCCTCGAGCACTCCCAGTAGTTCTTGCCGTTCCGCGTCCGGCGCTCGACGATGTCGCCGCCGCACCCCGGCCGCGGGCACTTGACGCCGGTCGGCAGCGGGCGCGTGGTCTTGCACGCCGGGTAGCCGGTGCACGCCAGGAACGCCCCGAAGCGGCCGCGACGCACGGCCATCGGCTTGCCGCACTTCGCGCAGGTCTCGCCGGAGACGTCCGGCAGCCGCGCGGCGGGCGTGCCGTCGGCCCCGGGGACGTCCTTGGTGAAGGTGCACTTGGGGTACGCCTTGCAGGCGAGGAACCAGCCGGCCCGGCCCCAGCGCCGCAGCAGCGGCGCGCCGCAGCGTTCGCACTTCTCTTCGGTCTCGGTCGTCTCCGAGCGGACGTCGGCCATCTCGCGCATCGCGCGCTGGATGTCCTGGTGGAACGGCGCGTAGAACTCGGCGAGCAGCGCGTGCCAGTCGACCTCGCGACCCTCCACGCGGTCCAGCTCCTCCTCCATCCGCGCGGTGAACCGCGGGTCGAGGATCTTGGGAAAGTGCCGGACCAGCCGGTCGGTCACCAACTCGCCCAGCTCCGTCGGCTGCAGTTTCTGTTCGCTCTTCGCGACGTAGCGTCGCTGCAGGATGGTCGACACGATCGAGGCGTAGGTCGACGGGCGCCCGATCCCCAGCTCCTCCATCTCGCGCACCAGCGAGCCCTCGGTGAACCGCGGCGGCGGCTGCGTGAACTTCTGCTCGCCCGCCACCCCCGGGGGCACGAGTCGGAGCGGCTCGTCGGGCCGCAGCGCGGGCAGCGTCACGGCCACGCAACCCGCGTCCGGCTCGTCGCCGGCGGCTGGTCCCTTCGCCGCTCCGCCGTTGGCGGGCCGCGCCGCGTCGCCGGCGTCGGCGTCGGTGCCCTTGTCGCCGGTGTCGGCCTCCTCGCCGTACACCGCGAGCCAGCCGGGCTCCACGAGGCGCGAGCAGGTGGCGCGCAGGCGGTAGGTGCGCCCCGCGGACGGGTCCGGCCGCGCTTCCACCTCGACCGCGTTGACCCCGTACACCGCCGGCTTCATCTGGCTGGCGACGAACCGCCGCCAGATCAGCCCGTAGATCTTGGCCTGGTCCGCCGTCAGGTGCCGGCCCACCTTGTCCGGGGTCTGCCCGACGTCCGTCGGCCGGATCGCCTCGTGCGCGTCCTGCGCCCCCGCCCGGCTCGCGAACACGTTCGGCCGCGCCGGCAGCGCCTCGGCGCCGAACACCCGGCCCACGAACTCCCGGCACGCCGTCACGGCCGACTCGGAGACCCGGGTCGAGTCGGTACGCATGTAGGTGATCAGACCGGTCGGCCCGCCGTCGCCGAGTTCCACCCCCTCGTACAACTGCTGCGCCGTCTGCATCGTCCGCCGCGCCGCGAAGTGGAACCGCGCCGAGGCGTCCTGCTGGAGCCGGCTGGTGATGTACGGCGGCAAGGGCCGCCGCGAACGGGTCTTCTCCTCGAGCTTCGCGGCGCGGAAGGCCGACCGCTCCAGTTCCTCGCGCACCTGCGTCGCAAACGCCGTGTCGCCGATCCTCGCCGCCTCGCCGTCGATCCGGGTGAGCTGCGCGCGGAACGAACCGCCCTCCGGCCGCTCCAGCGGCGCCAGGGTCGCGAACACCTGCCAGTACTCCTGCGGCACGAACCCGCGGATCGCCCGCTCGCGCTCCACGATCAACCGCACCGCCACCGACTGCACGCGTCCGGCGGACAGGCCGCGCTGGACCTTCTTCCACAGCACCGGCGAAAGCTCGTAGCCCACCAGCCGGTCCAGGATCCGTCGCGCCTGCTGCGACTCGAACTTCGGCCGGTCGATCTCCCGCGGGTCCGCCAGCCCCTTCTCGATCCCCTGCCGCGTGATCTCGTGGAACAGCACCCGATGCACCGGCACGCCCACGTCCCGCAGCTCCTCCGCCACGTGGTAGGCGATCGCCTCCCCCTCGCGATCCGGGTCGGGCGCCAGATACACCGCCTTGGCGCCCCGCGCCGCCTTGAGAATCGCCGACAGGACCTTCTCGCGGCCCTTGATCTTCACGTACTGCGGCGCGAAATCCTGGTCGACTTCCACCCCGAGCTTGCTCGCCGGCAGGTCCTTCACGTGGCCCATCGTCGCCGCCACCGCGAACTTGTCCCCCAAGTAGCGGCGGATCGTCCGGACCTTCGTCGGCGACTCGACCACCAGCAGCGGCTTGCCCATCCCGCTCAACCTCTCCCGACGGACGCCTGGAACCGCCCGTCCGTCAATCGCGCGACCGCTCCGGCCGCCTCCAGCAACCCGAGTCGCGCGGCCACTTCCCCCGCCCCGAGACCGCTCGCCGCCGCCAGCTCGTCCGCCCCCGCCGGCTCGCCGCCCGCCAGCAGTTCCAGCAGCCGATCGCCGACCGCCGGGGCACCCGCCG
>CAZMRP010000863.1:0-2437 GCA_964568275.1 uncultured Myxococcales bacterium | reverse complement strand
CGAGACCACGCGGACGGCGCACGCCGGGCGGTCCCGGCCGGCGGCCGGTCCCCCGCGGACCGCGGCCGCGGCCGCAGCCACCGCCAGACCCGCCGCCACCGCCAGGACGATTCGCCCCATCCCGCCGCCGATACACCGCCGTCCGCGGGCGGTCAACGGTGGGGAAGCTCGCGTGCGGGGAAGCTCGCGCCAAGAGGCCAAGGTCGGACCGGAAGAACCGCGCACCAAGACGCCAAGGCGCAAGGGCCAAACCCAGCGCGTCGCGACCTCGCGGCGCGGCGCGCCGGGACGCTCAGCGCAGTTCCGGCTCGCGGTCGCCGGCGCGGATCGAGGCCAGGACGCGCTCCGGGGTCAGCGGCAGCTCGCGCAAGCGCACGCCCGTGGCGTCCGCGACGGCGTTGGCCAGGGCCGCCGCCAGCGGGATCAGCGGCGCATCGCCCAGCGCCTTGGCGCCCAGCGGACCCTCGGGATCCGCGCTCTCGAGCCAATGGACGTCGACCTCGTCCGGGCCGTCCGCGGGCCCGCCGATGCCGCATCCGCGCCAGGTCGGGACGGCCGGACGTCCCCCGACGAGATGCAGCTCCTCGCCGAGCGCCAGTCCGGCACCACGCTCGACGCCCGCTTCGATCGCCGTCGCCACCGCGGCGGGATGCAGGACCCGGCCGAGGTCGTGCACGGCGGCGACCTTGAGCACCCGCAGCTGTCCGGTCTCGGGGTCGACGCGGACGCGCACCGCGTGCGCGGCGAAGGACCAGCTGGGCGAGACGGTCCCGCGCTGCTTCTCGTCCGGCGGCTGGCCGACCGGCTCGTGGAACGCGGCGGCGACGAAGGTCTCGGCCGGCGCGTGCAGGTACACGCCGCGCACCAGTCCCTCCAGAGTGACGAAGCGCCGGGGGTCGTCGCTGCGGCGCACCTTGCCGTCCCGGAATTCGATCTGGTCCTCGGCGCCGCCGAGCTGCCGGGCGGCCCAGGGGAGCAAGCGCTTGCGCAGCTCGCGACAGGCTCGCAGCACCGCCTGGCCGGCGGCGAACGTGCTGCGCCCGCCGTGGGCCCCCGCGTCCCACGGGGCGGTGCTGGTGTCGCCGGCGACGACGGTGACGCGGTCGACGGGCAGCCCGAGCGCGTCGGCGGCGAGCAGCGCCAGGGTGGTGTGCACGCCGGAGCCGGGGTCCCGCGTGCCGGTGGTGACGGTCAGCTGGCCGAACTCGTCGAGGCGCGCGATGGCGCCGGAGCCGTCGTTGCGCAGCAGCCGGCGCCCGCCGCCGGGATGGATCGCGGCGGCGATCCCCACGCCTTCGCCGGGCGCCTTGGGCTCGAGCCAGCCGATGCGGGTGGCGGCGGAATCGAGGCATTCGCGCAGGGCGCAGGAGGTCACCCGGTAGCCGGGCGGGGTGACCGCTTGCGGGTTGTTCGCGTTGCGGATGCGGAACTCCACCGGGTCGAAGCCGGCGCGGCGCGCCAGTTCGTCCATCTGCTGCTCGACGGCGAACGTCCCCTCCAGCGCCCCGCCGCCCCGCAACGCCCCGGACCACGGGTTGTTGGTGAACACGCTGGTCGCGCGGAAACCGACGTGCTCCAGCTTGTACAGCGAGGAGACCGCCGCCAGCAGCGGCTGGGGCGTGGTGGCGCCCCACGAGCTGTAGGCGCCGTTGTCGAGGATCGCCTCGCAGACCCGGGCGGTCAGCCGTCCCTCGCGGTCGCAGGCGGTGGCCAGGCGCACGGTCGTCGCCGGACGCACCGGCAGGCAGGCCAGCTGCTCCTCGGCCGTCAGCCGCAGGCGGACCGGCCGCCCCGCGTGCTGCGCCAACAGTACCGCCAGCACCTCGAACGGCAGCAGGTCGAGTCGCTCGCCGTGGGAGCCGCCGAGCGCCGGCGTGACGATGCGGATGTCGCCGCCGGGCAGTCCGAGCGCCCGGGCGAGTTGGGAGCGAATGGCGAACGGAGCCTCGGTGTCGGTCCAGAGCGTGATCCGCCCGCGGCCGTCCACGGCCGCCAGCGCGCCGGCCGCGCCGGGCGCCGCGGCCGCGGTGGCGTGGGTGCGGAAGGTCCCGCGCACGACGAAGGCGCTCTGTTCCAGCATCCGCTCGGGATCCCCGAACCGGAACTGGAAGCGCAGCGGAACCAGGTTGTCCGGGGCGTGCTCGTGGACCCGCGGCGCCGTCGGCTGGAGCGCCTCCTGCGGGTCGAAGACGGCCGGCAGAGGCTCGAAATCCACCCGGATCCGCGCGCACGCCTGTTCCGCCGCCACCTCGGTCGCCGCCGCCACCACGGCCAGCTCGTCCCCCAGGCAGCGGACGCGCGTCCCCTTGAGCACCGGCTGGTCGGCGTGCAGCCCGAGCTGCCCGACGCGGACCCGGTCCGCCGTGAGCACGCAGGCTACGCCCGGCAGCGCCTCGGCCCGCCGGACGTCGATCGACCGGATCCGCGCGTGCGGATG
>CAZMRP010000862.1:0-2437 GCA_964568275.1 uncultured Myxococcales bacterium | reverse complement strand
GCGATGCCGCCGCCGTGCGCCGTCGACGCCGCGACCGCACCGCTGGGCCGTGTGGCCGCCTGCACCGCCGGCCTCGCCCAGTTGGCCGAAACGCTCGGCGACGCCGCGACCGCGGCGCGCTACCACAAGCTGGCCGAGGGGCTGCGGGAGCCGTTGCTCGACCGTACGCGGGTCGTTCCGCTGCTGCTGCTCGAGTGGTGGTGAGCGGACCGCGTCCCTACTGCTCGAGGATCAGCATGCCGCTCTGCACGTAGTGGTCGCTGTAGTCGCCGGACTCGTGGCGGTGGTAGAAGTAGAGGCTGCCTTCGACGAGCCCGGTGCCGAGCAGTGCGGGCAGGTCGGCCGCGGCGGGGGGCTCGGGCACGGTCAGCGTCGTGGCGTCCTCGGGACCGCGGACCCACCACACCGTCTGCTCGTCGTTCTCGATCAGCAGCACCGGGGTCAGCGCGGAGTCGAACAGCTCCCAGCCGAGCGGGTCGTGCAGCGGATGCCGCGTGGTGGGCGTGGCCGGAGCGGTCAAGCGGGGCGCATCGACGAAGTGGAGGTCCTGCACGCCCGCCGCGGGGTAGCCCTCGACGATCACGCCGGAGACCCAGTCGTTGCCGACGACGCGGAACGCGGTGAGCGGCCGCGTCACGGCGGCCACGGTCACGTACTCCATGTCGAACTCGATCACGCCTCCGGAGAGCAGCGTCGTCGTGTTGATCGTGCCGAGCACGGCCATCGACTCGAGGTCGAACACGCTGACGTAGCCGTAGTCCGGGGTGCGCAGCGGGCTGTCGCCGCGCGTCACCGACTGGAACGTGCCGGCGACCGCGGTCGTCGGCGCCGGCGACGCGAAGTCGAGGTCGACCGTCGTCGGTGCCGCGACCGCGGCGTGCTCCTGCACGACCCAGCCCGAGATCGGCATCGACAGGCAGCCGACGCAGGGCGCGGGCTCCTGGGCGAACTCCACGGCGACGAGCGTGAACGGGACCGCCGGCGCCAGCTGGATCGACCACGTCGGCCCCGGCGTGCCGCTCCAGAAGCTCTCGCCGTCGACCGTCGCGCTGACCAGCAGCGAGTGACGGGCGGCGTCGGTCATGTTGAGCGCCGTGCCGGAAACCTCGACCCGCTCCGGCGCGTGGGCCAGCGGCAGGCCCAGCGAGAGCGTGATCTCGCCCTCCGCTTCCGCGATGTCGACGCGGCTCACCAGCCCGTAGCCGTCGAGCCACGCGGTGGCGGCGGCGCCTCCGGCCGCCCAGTCGAGCCCCTCGAAGGTGGTGCGCCCGTCGCCGCCGGTCGTCTGCTCGAGTCGCCCGCCGCCCGGCAGGTCGGCGGCCACCGCGGCGCCCGCGGTCGGGACCGGCTCCTCGGTGGTCGGGTCGGAAACCGTCACGAGGACGGTCAGGGTCCCCGTGCCTCCGCCCTCGTCGGCGACGTCGGCGTCGGCGTCGGCATCGGCGTCGGCGTCGGCCCCCGCCTCGTCGGCGACCTCCGCGGCGTCGTCGGTCCCGGCGTCGTCGGCCGCCGAGTCGTCGTCGCCGCAGCCGGGTGCGGCCGCCGCGAGGAGCATTGCGAACGACCAGGTGCAGTGGCGCATGATTCCCTCCCTCTTCCTTGCCGTCGGTGTCCGGACGAAGCGCAGCCTAGCACGTTCCGGACGGCTCGTCCGCGTCCCGCGGGCGTCCCGACGGCGGGACCCCGAGGCGCTTGCGCAGCTTGCGGATCGTCGTTGCGTGCAGCCGGCAGAGCCAGGAGCGGGACAGGCCGAGGTCCCGGCCCGCCTCGGACAGCGACGCGTCCTCTGCGTACAGTCGGCGCAGCAGCGTCCGCTCCTGCTCGGAGAGCTTGTCGACCTCGTCCAGCACGCGGCCGAGATCGCAGACCTCCTCGGCGGGGAACGTCGCCGCCTCGGGCTTCGCCTCGCGGGCCGCCGCGGCCGCCTCGGTCGTGAGGTAGACCACGCTGAGGTCCGCGACCGCCTCGCCGATCAGCTTCGTGGCCACGGTCCGCGTCGGGTTGCCGTAGGCCGTCTCGGCCAGCGACTCCATGTACAGGTCGGTGCGCTCCGCGGCCCGCAGGCGCTTGTAGGCGTTGGGCGGCAGCCAGCTCAGCTCCCGCAGGCCGTCGTAGATCGCGCCGCGCACGCGGTACCACGCGAAGCTCCGGAAGGCGACGCCGCGCGACGGGTCGAAACGCCGGCGCGCCTCGATCATCCCCAGCGTGCCGTAGGACACCAGCTCGTCCAGCTCGAGCTTGGGCGGCAGCAGGCGGAACACCGAGCGGGCGACGGTGCGGACGAACTCCACGTCCTCCGCGTCGAGACTGGGGGGCGGCGCCGTCCCGCTCATCGCTTCCGCTTCTAGCCGATAACCCGGCGCGGCGTCCAGGGGCGCGGCCGCGGCGCGCGACCGTCCGCATTCGGCGGCCGCCCGGCGGAATCGCCGGTGCGCCG
>CAZMRP010000861.1:0-2443 GCA_964568275.1 uncultured Myxococcales bacterium | reverse complement strand
CGCCGGCGTGCTGCTTGAGCGGCACGACGAGCCGGGCCAGGCGGCGCTCGAACGGACGGACCGGCGCCGGCCGGTCGTAGGGCGTCAACCCGAGCCGCGCCACGAGCCGCGGCAAGGGCACCCGTCGCAGCGGGCCGAACACGCGCTCCGGCTTCGTCGCCGGCGCGGGCCGCGGGACCCCCGCCGCGGCCAGCTTCGCCTTCAGCGCCCGGTTGACGTAGGCCGGGTCGAGGTTCATCACGCAGCCGGACACGGCGCACAGGCCGCACTCGGAGCAGAGGTACGAGCCGACGAAGGCCTCGAGGTCCTCGGTGACGCCGGCGGCGAGGTTGCGCATCAGCCGGTCGGGGTACAAGCGGTGCCCGAGCAGGTTCCGCGGGCAGACCTCGGTGCACATCATGCACTTGAGGCACGCCGAGCGGGTCAGCTGCAGCTGTCGCGGGACGTCGCGCAGCCGGCGTTGGACCGCGGGATGGCGCTCGGGGAGCACCAGCACGGCGCTGGTGGTCTTGGTCACCGGCTGCCCGTCGTCCGGCGCCAGGCCGCCCATCATCGGGCCGCCGGCGATCAACCGGACCCGCGGCTCGACGGCGCCGCCGGCGGCCGCCACCAGCTCGCCGAGCGGGGTGCCGAGCGGCACGCGGAACGAGGACGGCTCGCGCACGGCGCCGGTGACGGTGACCAGGCGCTGGGTGACGGGGCGGCCCTGGTCCACGGCGGCGGCGACGTCGAGCAGCGTGGAGACGTTGCTGACGACGGCGCCGACGTCGAGCGGCAGGCCGAACTCGGGAATCGTCCGGCCGAGCAGCTCGCGCACCAGCACGAACTCGTCGCCCGCGGGGTAGAAGTTCTCGAGCAGGTGCAGCGAGACGCGGTGCTCGAGCCGCCGCTGCCGGATCGTCTCGGTCAGCCGCTCGACGGCGGTCTTGTACTTGGCCTTGAGTCCCACGATGCCGCGGCGGGCGCCGGTGGCGGCCATCGCCAGCAGCAGGCCCCGCACCAACTCGCCCGGCCGCTCGGCCATCTCCTGCTGGTCGACCCGCACCAGCGGCTCGCATTCCGCGCCGTTGGCGAGGACCACCTCGACCTGCGCCTCGAGCTTGACGTGGGTCGGGAAGCCGCCGCCGCCGGAGCCGACGACGCCGGCGTCGCGGATGCGGGCGAGGATCTGGTCGCGGGTCGGTTCGGGCACCGGCGTTGCCTCCTAGACGATGCGGAACGCGCCGGCCAGCACGCAGCGGCGCTGCCGGGTGAAGCTGCGCGGCGAGGTCAGCCCCTCACCGGTCGGTCCCGCGATGGAGTAGGTCGCGAAGCCCTCGCCGCCGAACCCCAGTCCGGCGTAGGACGGGGCGTTCTTGACGAAGATCGTGGTCTCGATGTCGCGGGCCACGCGGCTCATGTTCGAGACGCTCTCGGAGTGCATCATCGCCGTGTGGCGGAAACCGTGCTCGGCGCGGATCGCCAGCGACAGCGCCTCGTCGAGGTCCCGGACGCGCACCACCGGCAGGATCGGCATCAGCATCTCCGCCTGGACCAGCGGATGCTCGAAGGTCGTCTCGGCGACCACCAGCCGCACCTCGCGGGGCGCCTGGATCCCGGCGGCCTGGAGCAGCAGTGCCGCGTCCTTGCCGACGAACGCCTTCTTGGGGTGTGGGTACTTCCCGTTCGGGTGCGGGAACGGCTCGCCGGGGTCCACCAGCAGCTCGGTCAGGCGCCGCAGCTGCTCGGCCGAGACGAGGAACGCCCCGTGCGCCTGCAGCTCGGCCAGCAGGCGGTCGGCGACGTTCTCGAAGACGAACACCTCCTTCTCGGCGATGCAGAGGATGTTGTTGTCGAACGCGGCGCCGTCGACGATGTGCTTGGCGGCCCGGGCGAGGTTGGCGGTGTCGTCGACGATCACCGGCGGGTTGCCGGGGCCGGCGGCGATGCACTTCTTCCCCGAGGTCATCGCCAGCTTGACCACCTCGCCGCCGCCGGTGACCACCAGCATCTTGATTCCGGGGTGGCCCATCAGGCCGGCGGAGGACTCGAGCGTCGGGCGGGCGACGGAGCAGACCAGGGTCGCGGGGCCGCCGGCCTTGCGGATCGCGCGGTTGAGCAGGCGCACGGTGCGGTTCGAGACGCCCGCCGCGGAGGGGTGCGGGTTGAAGACGATGGCGTTGCCCGCGGCCAGCGCCCCGAGCGAGTTGCAGATCACGGTTTCGGCGGCGTTGGTCGTCGGGGTGATCGCCCCGACCACGCCGTACGGCGCCGGCTCGACCAGCGTCAGCCCGTCGTCGCCGGTGTAGGCCAGCGGCAGCAGGTCCTCGACGCCCGGGGTCTTGCGCGCCGCGAGCAGCACCTTCTGGATCTTGTCGGTGGCGCGGCCGAGCCCGGTCTCCTGCGCCATCTCCCGGGCGAGCGACTCGGCCTGGTCGCGCATGGCGGTGTTGAGGATGATCCC
>CAZMRP010000860.1:0-2445 GCA_964568275.1 uncultured Myxococcales bacterium | reverse complement strand
CAGCGGTTCTGGGACGAGCTGGGCGCGGCGGGCCTGCAGCAGGACACGCTGCTGATCGTCACCGCGGACCACGGCGAGGAGTTCTTCGAGCACGGCAAGGTCGGGCACGGCCACTCGTTGTTCCAGGAGCTGCTGCACGTCCCGCTGCTCGTCCGCTTCCCGGGCCTGCCGGCCGGCCGGCGTGTCGCCGAGCCCGTCGGGCTCCTCGACGTCGCGCCGACGATCGTCGACCTCCTGAACCTCGGGCCGGCGGCCGACGGGCAGAACGTGCCGTTCGAGGGCAACAGCCTGCTGCCGCAGCTGCTGGGGCAGCGGATCGCCGGGCCGTCCGCCGCGTTCGCCACCCACCAGGGGGAGCGGATGGCGGTGTCGGCCGCGGGCTGGAAGCTGGTGATGGTCGGCCCGACCCAGTCGGCGCTGTTCCGGCTCGTCGGCGAGGACGGGATCGAGGAGCTGCCGTTGCTGCCGGACGGCAAGTGGGACTGGGAAGCCCTGCGGCTCGTGGTCCGCGACCACCCGCTGGTCGTGCGCTACCTCCGCACCCTGCTCGGACAGTTCCTCGGCACCTCCCGGCGGCGGCACTGGTCCGCCGGCGGCTCCGGCGAGGCGGGCCCGCGGGAGTACGGGCCGGGCGTCGCGCGGTACGAGGCGGAGATGGCCGAGCGGCTGCGGGCGATGGGGTATCTGCGGTGAGCGGCGACGGCCACAGCCACGACCACGGCCACGACCACGGTGCGGCCCGGGCGGAAGGGGAGTGGGCCTGCCGGATGCCGGAGAGCTCCGCGCCGCGCCGGCCGCGGGAGCGCCGCCGGTTGTGGTGGGCGCTGGCGATCACCGCCGTGGCGATGGTCGGCGAAGGGGTGGCCGGCTGGCTGGTCGGCTCGCTGGCGCTGCTGTCGGACGCCGGGCACATGCTGACCCACGCCTTCGCCCTCGGCGTGTCGCTGGCCGCCCTGGTGCTGGCGGGCCGGGCGACGACCGCCGAGCGGACGTTCGGATGGCAGCGGGTGGAGATCCTCGCCGCGCTGCTCAACGGCGTGACGCTGCTGGCCGCCACGGTCTGGATCGCCTGGGAGGCGGTGGCGCGCTTCCGTGCTCCGGAGCCGATCCTCGGCACGCCGATGCTGGTGGTCGCCGTCATCGGCCTGGCGGTCAACCTGGTCACGGCCTGGCTGCTGCACGACGTCGGCAAGCGGGACCTCAACGTGCGCAGCGCGTTCCTGCACCTGCTCGGCGACACCGTCTCGTCCGTGGCGGTGGTGGTCGGCGCCCTGATCATCGGCCGGACCGGCTGGCTGTGGATCGACCCGGCGCTGTCGCTCGGCATCGCCCTCCTGATCCTGGTCTGGTCGGCCGGGTTGATCCGCAACGCCGTGCGCGTGCTGCTCGAGATCGCGCCTTCCGGGATGTCGCTCGACGACCTGCGGCGCTCGGTGCGGGAGTGCTTCCCCGCCGTCGAGGGGCTCGACGACCTCCACGTCTGGACCGTCACCTCGGGGATGGTCGCGATGACCGCCCGGGTCCGGACCACGCTGGAGTCGCTCGACGAGTGCGGCCGGCTCGCGGCGGGGCTCGAGGAGCACCTGCGGGTCGAGTTCGGCATCGGCCACGTGACGCTGCAGTTCGTGCGTGTCCCGCGGCCGCCGGCGGCGGGGCAGGACGGCGAATTTGCCGCTCCCGAGGCCCGGTGATATGCAGATCGTGCGGAGGGGACCCATGCGAACCGCGCTCGTCCTGGCATCCATCTTCGGCACCGCGCTCCTCGTCGGCGCGACGGTCGCCGTCGCGCAATCGACCGACGCCGCCACCGCGGACTCCGGCTACCCGGGCGTCATTCCGGGCGCGGGCCACGCGCCCCCCGCCTCGGGCCGCGCCGCGCGCGAGCCGCGCGCCGTGGTCACCTGGCCCGGCTTCCAGCTCACGGAGGGCGGGTCGCGCGTGTTCGTCCAGTCGACCCGCGCCATCGAGTGGAGCCGCAACGACTCCGACGGCCGGGTCGTCGTGGTGATCCGCAACGCCCGGATCCACCTCAGCAACAGTTACCGGCCGCTGATCACCGAGCACTTCTCCGCGACGCCGGTCGCGCAGGCGGAGCTGGAGCGCCACGGCCGGGACGTCAACCTGGTGGTTCGGCTGAAGGTCGCCACCGTCGCCGGCATCTCCACCCACGACGCCGGGGACGGCTACCACTACCTGTACGTTGATTTCCCGGCCGGGCAGTACGGCACGCCGGAATCGAACCTGCCGGTGGCGGTGGAGGCTGCCCCGAGCACCGCGCGCGACCTGGGCGGCAACCTCGCGATCCGGCGCGGCCGCAGCCGTGCCGCCGCGGAGGAAGCGGACCCGGGCGAGGCCGCCGCCGGCAGTCCGACCGAGGCCGCGCCGGGCACGCAGACGACCGTCGTCACGACGACGACCACCACGACCACGGCGACGGGCGCGGCC
>CAZMRP010000859.1:0-2447 GCA_964568275.1 uncultured Myxococcales bacterium | reverse complement strand
CGTCGGCGTGGACGCCGGGGACGCCGCGCGCGGCCCACAGCAGCGCGCGGTGGGTGACCGACGGCAGGACCTGCTCGTAGGTCGACAGGCGGCACAGCAGCAGGCGCAGGTCGGCGGCGGCGAACGACGCCGGCTCGGGTCCACCGGGCTCGGCGGACGCGGCGTCGGGGGACGCCGGACGGTCGTCGGGGGCGGTCACGCCGGTCGGCCGGTCGGCCGGCACGCTAGGGCGAGGGCTCCGCGTCGAGGCCCAGCAGCCGGGCCATCGACGCCTCGTCGGCCGGGGTGAAGGTGTACTGGCGGAACTCGTCGGAGCGCACCCAGCGCCAGTCGGCCACGCCGAGCTTCTGCAGCTGGTCGTCCAGCAGGACGCACTCGTAGAGGTACAGCTCCACCTCGTAGTGCTCGTAGGGATGCCGCACGAACGACAGCAGGTTGCCGACCTTGACGGTGACCCCGAGCCGCTCGAGGATTTCCCGGCGCAGCGCGGCCGGGTCCGACTCGCCGGGCTCGACCTTGCCGCCGCAGAACTCCCACAGCAACGGCAGCACGGCGGTCGACCGCCGCTGGGTGATCAGGTAGCGCCCGTCCTGTTCGATGACGGCGGCGACGACGCGGATGGTCTTCTTGTCCGGCATCGGTCAGCGCACCACGAGCGCCACGTCATCGACGAACCAGCCGGCGGCGGCCGTGGCCGAGTCGCTGCCGAAGACGAAGCGGAAGGTGAAGCCGGAGGTCCGCAGCTCGAGCGGGACGCGGATCGTCTCCTGGACCCAGCGGCCGGAGGTGCGGAGGAAGCCGTCGCGCCCGTCGACGTACAGCGTGCCCTCGCAGCCGGAGTCCATGTCGATCGCGCCGTCCCAGCCGGCGGACGGTGCGACGGCGGTCCAGGTGGCGCCGTCGTCGCCGGAGAGCTCCACCAGGGCGCCGTCGAGCGAGCCGGCGGCGGCGGCGAAGTCGTACCAGTGCCAGAACACGAGGTCGACGGTGTACGAAGCCGAAGCGCAGGGGGCCAGGTCGCGGGTCGGCGCACGGAGCGCGCCGCGCTGGCAGGCGGGGTAGGCGGCGTCCAGGCCGGTGGCCCAGCACAGGTTGGTCGTGGCGGTGCCGTGGCAGGCGGCGGGGCCGGTGGTCGGCGTGCCCAGCTCCCACGGGTCGAAGCTGCCGGTGGGCGGCGCGAGGACCGCCTCGTGCGTCCAGCCGGACGCCCCCGCATTGAAGGTCCAGGCCGTGGCCAGCTCGGAACACCGCGGACCGACGTCCTCGGGCGCGAAGTCCTCCAGGACGTCGACCACGTCGACGTCGAGGATCTCGCCGTCGAGCGTTTCGCCGTCGACGATCTCCGCGTCGATGGCCTCGCCGTCCACCGCGTCCACGTCCACCGGGCCGTCCTCGCGGACGTCGCGGACGTCGGGGAGGTCCGAGGTCTCGTCCGGCGCGTCCTCCACGTCGGCGTCGCCGTCCGCGTCGGGCAGCGGGGGCTCGCACAGGCACAGGTCGCCTTCGCAGCGGCCGCCGGGCAGACCGCCGGCCAGACAGGACGTCATGCAGTTCTCGAGCGTGCAGCCCGAGATCACGTCCGGGTCGTCGTCGCCTTCGGTGGCGCAAGCGCCGTAGATCGTCGCCAGGAGCAGCAGCAGGCCGCCCGCCGCGGTGAGCATCGCGGTTCGCAACGGCATCTTTCCTCTTCCGATCGTCATCGGCTTGACCTCCGCGGCGCAAGTATGACAATCCTCCGCCCCGAGGTCCAGGGCTGTGTCACATCACGCGTATTTCCAGGTGTTGTTGCTGTCGTTGCTGGTCGCGGGTTGCGGGCGGAAGTCGTCGCCGCCGTCGGCCGAGGTGGCTCCCGCGCCGCCGCTCGTGGATGCGGGGGCCGCGGAGCCCTCGCCGGCCGAGCGGGAGGCGGACGCGGGTCCGGTCGAGGTGCCGGCGGTGGTCGCGGAGCGGTCGTGCGAGGTCCGTTGGACCCTTGCGGCTGCGCCGGGCCGAACGGTGCTGGGCGGAGCCCTGGCCGGTCACGTGGCGGCGATCCTGTTCGGCACCGCCGAGGGGTTCGCGCTGCTGCTGGTGGCCGGCGAGCCGCCCGAGCTGCGGGCCGTGCGGCTGCCCGGCTGGCCCGACCCGGACGGTCCCTGCGGCGCGGCTCCGGCCGGAGCGGTCGCCTCGCACGGCGACCGGTTCCTCGCGGCCTACGGTCCCGCCGGTCCCGAGCGGCTGGCCCTGCGGTTGCGGGCCGTGTCGACGGCCAAGGGGTTGCTGATCCCGGTGAACGCCCCGGGTGCTCCGGGGAGCGACGGGGCGCCGGTGCTGGAGCTGCCGCTGCCGGACCCGGCGGCGCGGCCCGAGCTGTGGCTGCACGGCTATCCGCCGGGGGTGCTGCTGGCGGCGGCGATCCCGGGGGTCGAGCCGCCCACGGGGGCCGGGGTGTGGCGGGCGTCCACCGG
>CAZMRP010000858.1:0-2455 GCA_964568275.1 uncultured Myxococcales bacterium | reverse complement strand
CCGCGATCAGCACGCGGCCGTCCGGCAGCGCCACGGCGCTGTGGAAGGCCCGCCCGCTCGGCTCCCCGAGCCCGCCCGCCAACTCGTACAGCCGGCCGCTTCCCGGCACCAGCACGTAGGCCTTGGGGGAGGCCACGACGTGGAAGCAGACCGACCCGTCGCCGATCGTCGGCACCCGCGCGCGGCAGGTGTCGAGCGTCAGCGGGACGCCGAAGTCGAAGCCGCCCGCGATCAGCACGCGGCCGTCCGGCAGGCCGGTGACCGACGAACCGAAGCGGCCCGAGAACCCTTCGGGCGCCTGCAGCACCAGCGGGTCGAAGGCCGAGAACTGCTTCGTCGGCGTCAGGGTCACCGTCAGGAACCGCCGCTCGCCCTTGGCCAGCCGGACGCCGTCGAAGCGCGCCGAGTACAGGGGCCCGGCGGGGTCGCCGATCGCTCGCACGGCCGTGATCTCGACCTTGAGGTCGGTGTCGTACGGGAGGTCCGTCATCGCCCGTTCGGGCCGACCGTCGCCGTCCAGGTCCGCGGCGGGGTCGAACAGGCCCAACACTTCGTCGGGTTCCGTCGGGAACGGCGTGCCGATCGCGACGAAGGTGCTGACCGCCGCGCAGTCGGCCTCCGGCGTCGCCACGCAGATGTTGAGGTACCCGTTGTACAGCGACTCCGGGATCGCACTCGACAGCCCCTCGTCGGTCAGGAACTGGACGCGGACCCCGAGCGGTTCCGCGGTGCCGCCGTCGTCCTGCTGACAGGCGGGCAGGAGTGCCGCGGACCCCACGCCGATGAACGCCACGACTCGAGAAAGGAACTTCATGCCGCGAAGTGTAGGACATGGATCCGGGGGGAGTCAAACGAACAGTGGTGCGGAACCCGGTGTGGGGACGCGCAGATCCAACCGTTCCGGCCGGGGCCCTATCGCGCGCAGTCGACCAGCTCGAGCAGTTCGTCCCCGCGATGGTACTGCTCGTCCGCCGGGTAGCCGATCCCCTCGAGGATGTTGTACAGTTGCGTGCGGATGTCCCCCAGCGTCTCGTTGCGCCGGCTGTCCGCCGTGGGCGACTCCTGCACGCAGGCGTACTTCGCGGTGCCGCAGGCGTCGAACGGCTCGCAGTAGGCGTTCGCCGCCGTGGCCGCCTGCAGGCCGACGTCCCCGTACAGGCCGCGACCGCCGAGCAGCACCAGTCGGACGTCCGCGGCGCGGCTGTCGAGGACCGCGCCGTAGGGGTCGGGCCCCCGGCGGCCGAAGACCGCCACGTCGCCGACGAGCCCGACCTCCAGCCGACCGATCCGGTTTTCCAGGCCCACGGCCAGGGCGCCGTCGTGCGTCGCCATCCGCCACAGCCGCTCGGGCGTCAGGGCGGCAACCCCCGTGGCCAGCCCGTAGGCCCACCCGTAGCGCATTTCCGAGAGCATCTCGTCCTCGCCCGACGGCGTCCAGTCCGGGCCGAGCGCCACGGTCAGCCCCGCGGCGAGCATCTCGGCGATCGGCGCCGTCCGCCCGTACAGCACCCAGTTGCTCGACGGCGACCAGACGATGCTCGCCTGCGCGGCCCGCGCCTCCTCGATCTGGGCCGGGGTAAGCACCATCGAGTGGATCAAGAGCGAGGTCGGCGGGATCAGCAGGGTGGTGCCGGCATGGCGGTTGGCGCGGGGGTCGCGACCGGCGAAGGAGTCGAACTCGTCCAGCACGTAGTTGGCGGCGTAACCCTCGCACATGTGCACCGCGAAGCGCGTCGTCGGGTTCGTGGCCGCGGTGAACGACGCGATGTAGTCCGCCGCGTCGGTATCGGTGATGTCGCGCACCGACGAGATCGTCGTGCGCATGTGGTCGTACCCCAGTCCGTGGAAGTGGTCGGCGTTGCGCACGCCCCAGTTCACGCAGGACTGCTCGAAGGACTGTCCCTGCACCGTCGTCGTGCCGTGGAACAGCGAGCGCAACTCGCCCCACTTGGCCGCCGGGCAGTAGTGCGTCCCGGTGCTGCGGTGCGCCGCATAGGGCAGGATGTGCGCCTCGTACTGCGGGTCCTCGGCCCACTGGTAGCGGTTCTCGAACAGCCGCGGCGGGTCCGGGACCCACTCGGGCAGGAAGTTGTAGGCGAGGTGGTTGTGGGCATCGATCAACCCCGGCGAGATCACTCCGTGGGTGTCGATCAGCGTGGCCGCCGAGGCGCCCGGCGTGCCGGCGCAGTCCGCCGCCACGCAGGCGATGTTGCCGTCGCCCGCCACGAACACCTCGCCCGGGTCGAGCACCCGGTCCGGCGCCAGGACCACGCCGCGCAGCACGAGCCCCGACGTCCCCGTGCGCAGCACCCCGGCCGGCGAGGCCGGGGTCGAGCCGGCATCCACGTCGACGACGCCGTGAGAGCCGCCGTCGGTCGGCCCGTCGGTCCCGACGTCGGCGTCCGCATCGGGGCCTGCCTCGGCCTCCGCCTCGGGCTCGAGGTCCGCATCCCCG
>CAZMRP010000857.1:0-2456 GCA_964568275.1 uncultured Myxococcales bacterium | reverse complement strand
GGACGACCCCCCGACGATCCTCGTCTGCTCCGCCTCGCCCCGCCCCCAGCCCGACCCCGGTTTCGCCCGCCCGGTGTGGGCCCCCGTCGCCGTGGCCCGGGGCTGGGAGCGCAACGCGCACGTCGTGCTCGGCGACTGGGCCCACGCGCCCCACCTGCCCGGCGTGCGGACCTGCGGCGTGTCGGGCCACGCCGACCCGACGCGCGAGGCGCCGCCGTTCTTCGCGCCGACGCCCGCCCCCGCCGCCTGGTTCCGCCTGCCGCTCGAACCGCTGGCCCGCCTGCGCCGCGACCGGCTGTCCCGCAACTTCCTCTGGCCGAACGCTCCCGAGCGCTAGTCGCGGTGGAGGGTCGACCACCAGATCAGGTACAGCAGCACGAGACACGCGGCGGCCGAGCCGACGACCCACAGCGGCGGCAGGTGCGCGATCGCGTCGTCCGCCGCGGGCGTCCAGCCCGGCACCTCGCCCAGCTCCGGCGGGAACAGGAACGGCACCGCGTTGTACACGGCGTGGGCCCCGATGGCCGGCAACACCGAGCGACTCCGGTCGACCATCCAGCCGAAGGCCAGCCCGAGCAGCAGGGTCGGCAGGAGCAGCCGCAGCGACAGGTGGGCCGCGCCGAACAGCGCCGACGACACCAGCAGCGCCGGCAGGCGGCCGTAGGAACGCCGCAGCCAGCGCAGCAGGATGCCGCGGAAGATCAGTTCCTCGCCGATTGGCGTCACCACCGCGATCGCGAACACCTTGGCCAGCTGCGACCCCCAGCCGTCGAAGGCCACCAGCCGCAGCAGCTCCGTCCGCTCCGCGGCGTCCTGCGGCAGCGCGTACTGCAGCAGGTTGTCCAGCTCGGCCAGCGGCAGCACCGCGGCCAGCCCGAACAGCAGGGCGAAGACGCCGGTCGACGTGCGCGCCGGCCCGAGCGTCAACCCGCTGCGCAGCCGGTCGAAGCCCTCGGGGTCGACCCGCAGTCCGACCAGCACCGTCAGCGGGAACACCGCCAGGCCCACCAGCAGCAGGTTGACCGGGTCGCGGAGCCCGCCGGGGCGCAGCGACTCGACCAGCGCCCCGAGAGTCACGAACCCCGCGAGCAGGAACACGACGAGCGCGGTGCTGACGACCAGCGGCCAGACGCCGCCGGGTCCCGGCGGCAGCGGCGGTCCACTCTCCCGGCGCTCGCGCTCCATCGAGCGGCGAGTCTACCTCAGCCCGACGCCGGGCCGCACCCCCGTTGCGCGGCCGGCTCCGCCGTGGCAGTCTCCGGCCCGGCGGGCCCAGGCGACGAGGCGACCGCCGGCGACGGGCTACGGCCCGCCGCGGGAGGAAAGTCCGGGCTCCACAGGGCAGGGTGCCGGGTAACACCCGGTGGGGGCGACCCCGAGGAGAGCGCCACAGAAAGCGTACCACCCCGGAAACGGCCCGCGAGGGCCGGGACCGGGGCCAGGGTGAAAAGGTGCGGCAAGAGCGCACCGGGGGTCCGGCGACGGACCTCGCATGGCACACCCCACCCGGAGCAAGACCGAATAGGGGGCAGCCGGGGAAACCCGGCCTAGGGTGGCCCGCCCGAGTCCCCCGGGTTGAGGTCGCTGGAGCCGGCCGGCAACGGCCGGCCTGGAGGAATGGCCGCCGCCCTCGCGGACGCAAGCCCGCGAGGGAGACAGAACCCGGCTTACGGTCGCCTGGGCCCCGCCCGCTGTCCGCCGGTCAACGTCCGAAGTCGAACGAGACGTGCACGACGAACGGGCCGCCCTCGGGCGGCGCCGCCGTGAAGTCCAGCGCGGTCAGCGCCTCGCGCACGCAGTCGGCCACGCCGGCCCCGACGATCGGTCCGTCGCCGCGGCCGAGCTCGACCGTCGCGACGCCGTCCGCCGCCACGCGCACCTGGTACACCGCCCGGCCCGCCAGTCCGGGGAAGTTGGTGCGCGCCCCCTGGTCGCAGGCCTCGATCTCGGCGCGCAGCCCGAGCAGCGCCGCGCGGAACCGCGCGGGCGGGAGCTGCCCGACGTTGGCCGGGTCGGGGATCAGGTGCACCAGCACCTCCCCGAAAGCCGCCTCCCCCGACCCGTCCGCCGCCGTCGTCCCGCCGCCCGCCGCCGTCCCGCCCAGCGCCTGATCGTAGGTCCGCAGCGCCTGCCGGCACGAACGCTCGGTCCGCAACTCCGCGGGCGGCGTCGACCCGCACCCCTGCTGGCCCGGCCGCAGCACCGTGCAGAGCAGCTCCTGCGCCGCGCCGCACGGATCGAGCAGCGAGCGGGTGAGGTACCCGCGGTAAGCCGTCGGCAGCTCGCGTTCCAGCATCGGCTCCACCTCGCCGAGCCAGGCGATGTCGTCCTGCAGGTTGGCTTCCCCGAGCCGCCGTTCGCAGGTCGCCCCGTCGGCCGTCACCACCGCCGCGCGCAGGGCGGCGCAGGCCGCCGGGTCCCGGCCGACCGCGAGGCACAGCACGCCGGCCAGCTTG
>CAZMRP010000856.1:0-2462 GCA_964568275.1 uncultured Myxococcales bacterium | reverse complement strand
CGCTCCGCAGGCGGCGTGGCGCGGCCCGCTGGAACGCTCGTCGTCCGACTCTTCGGTCGGCAGTTCGACTACGCAATCGGTCTGGAGGACGGCGACGTCGGCGACAGCCATCGGATGCTCCTTCCGTTCCTGCAGACGGTGATACCAGAGGGGTGCGTCAGGACCTGACGCGCGGAGACGCTGAACGACCCGGAAGCGCGCCGACGATCGTCCGGCCGGGTGCGAAAACGATCGGTGTCGGCAACGGCGGCATTTCCGGAACGAAGACCCCCTCGGGCGTGGTCCGGTGGAGGACCCAGCGGACGGTCGAAGGGTCTTCGATGACCGGCAGCCGCTTCGATGAAGCCTGAAGTCGGACCGGCCAGCGCGGGTCGACCAGCAACGCGGCGTCATGGAGCACGCGATGGCGGGGCCTGCGCGCCGGTTCCTCGGCGTTGCAGGCGGCGGGCGGCACGCAGAGCAGGAACCGGGCTTCGATGGGAGCGTTCGTCAAGTCGAACGGTCGCTCCCCGTCCTCGTGAAGGGGAAGCACCGTCCCGTGTCGGGCGACCTGGCGCCGCAACGGGCGGGAAAGGTCGTCCCAGCCGGTGGGCCCGTGGGTGCAGGAGCCATCCCAGAAGCCGCGGAGTTGTCCCTGGGGGTTGACGCACAGCCAGGCGGCTCGTGCAAGCAGGCCGCCGGCGAACGGGACGTCGACGGGGCAGAGGAAGTAGCGCCACGTCTCGACGGGGTAGAAATGCGATCCATCGAGCCCTTCGACGGCGGTCAGTTCGGAGTACGGTATGGTCGGGTGCCCGGCGTGCCAGACGATCGGGGCGTCGGACAGCACCTGAAGGTCCAACCGACGCCTGGGGTGGTCCTCGTACGAGTAGCCGCGGCAGCGACCTCCGTGCCATAGCAGGGTGCCGAGGCGGTGGCGCAGTTGGGTCGGCGGGAGCGTGCCGGCCGAGGCTTCGCGCAGGTACCGATCGATCAGGCCGTCGCCGCACGGCACGGCGGTGTTTGCGAGGAACTCCAACGTGTCGGACAGGCTGGTGGTGACGATGAAGCCGGTCGGGACGTGCGTGACCGGCCCGGAGCCGACGCGGAAGGCGAGCGGCCTGAAGCGTTCGAGAAAGGACGACATGTGGCGGAACGGCGGGCCGGAGTTCCCGCGTTCCGGAACCACAGAGACGATCCGGTGGGTCAGGACGGCGAGGAACTCGAGCCGCGTTTGGCGCCATTCCCAGACCTCGACGTTGCGCCACGGGGTGTGGATGCGGAAGCCGTAGAGGTTCATCGGCGACGCGTCCGCCGCGTGGTGCGACGCAGCTCCGCGGCAACGGCGGCGAGAACGTGAAGCCCGAGGGCGTCGACCTCGGCGGCGTCGGCGTTGAACTGCTCCAGCGGGCCGCTCTCGCCCATGATCCAGCCGTTCGTGATGTTCCGGATCAGGAGCAGGGCGACGTTGCGCACGTTGGAGACCGGCTGCGGCCAGCGTCGGCTGACGGCGAACGAGCCGCGGACCAGGCTGATGCACAGGTTGTTCGGGCCGCGGACGACGATGCCGGTGCGCTCGCGACAGGCGTTGATGACGGCGTGGACCACGGGGAAGGAGGCGAAGGTCTCGCCGCGCCGCGGGTCGACGCGCTCGCAGGAGAGAGCGCCTTCTCGAACCTCGTCGAGGCGGCGAGGCCAGTCGGGCGCCCAGCGGCCGGGAAGGTAGTCGCGTGGAAACCGGCTGAACTTCCCGAACCAACCGGCGGTGAAGGCGGCCCAGCGTCGGCGGTGGACGGACCACTCTTTTCCGACGCGGACGACGGCGCGCAGCTCGGCCGGTTCGAGCGCGATCTCGGCGCCGCTGCCGTCGTGGTTGAGGACGCCGCGGTTCGGCCCGAGGGTGATGCGACCGTCGGTCCAGACCCGAGCGACCGTGTGTTCCGGGTCCTCGGCGAGGTGGAGTTCGACGCCGCGTTGCTCGCCCATCCGCACCTGCATCGCGGCGACGACTGGGACGGCCCGAGGCGCCGGTCCGTTCCGTTCGTGCCAGTGGTAGTCGCTGTAGTCCATCGACTCCTCCTTCCCGCGCTCACATTGGACTGCAGGGGGATGACAGGAGCTGACGCGACGACGTGCGACAATTGGGGCTTGATGCGGCCTCCGCGGTATCTACCCGAACGGGGGTCGGCCCTTCGGTCCGTGGATCGGCGGCGCGGGTCGACCGCGGAGGATCGAGCAGGAGGCGATGGAGGACATGAACGGACTGCTGCTCTACGTTGGCGTTGGGGCGCTGGTGCTGGTTCTGGTGACGCTGTGGGTGGGCTACCATCTTGGCCGGGTCGCCGCGGCGGCAGCGTTTCGGCGAGAGGTTCCAGCGCTTCGCGAGGACGCGGTGAAGCGGTCGCGAGCCGTTCTCGGCGGACAGCTGACGGAGCAGTTGGCGCCCTACCTGCCGGACTTCCCGTGGAGTCCGACGGAGGTCC
>CAZMRP010000855.1:0-2467 GCA_964568275.1 uncultured Myxococcales bacterium | reverse complement strand
GTGATCGAAGGCTACGTCGAGATCGACGAAAAACGCCGCGAGGGCCCGTTCGGCCGGTCCGCGCGGCACCTGCAGCTCGCGCACCGTGCGCTCCAGCAGCTCCTCGCGCGGGAGCCAGACGTGCCCGTCGTTCGTCAGCTCCGACAGCGTGTGGAGTACGGCGGCCTCGGCCCGCGCCGGCGCGTCCGGAGGCAGGCCGAGGTTGGCGGCGATGCGGTCGGCGGTCTTGAAGCCGATGCCGGCGACGTCCCGGGCCAGCCGGTACGGGTCGTGGTGCAGGACGTCGATCGTCGCGTCGCGGTAGCGCTTCCAGATCCGGTGCGCGAGCAGCGGCGAGATGCCGTGGCTCTGCAGGAAGATCATCACCTCCTTGACGACCTTCTGCTCCCGCCACGCCTCGCGCACCCGCTCGACCCGCTTGGACCCCAGCCCCTCCACCTCGGCCAGCCGTTCGGGCCGCTCGTCGAGCACTCCCAGCGTCTCCTCGCCGAAGGTCTCGACGATCCGGCGGGCGAGCTGCCGGCCGATGCCCTTGATCAGGCCGGAGCCGAGGTAGCGCTGGAGGCCGGCGAGGGTGGCGGGGATCACCGCGCGGCAGGTCTCGACCTCGAACTGCGGGCCGTACTTCGGGTTGCGGACCCAGCGCCCCTGCAGCGCCAGCTCCTCGCCGACCTGCGCCGCGCCGACGTTGCCGACGACGGTGGCCGGCTCCGCCTCGCCGGGCAGCTGGACCCGCAGCACGGCGTAGCCCGACTCCTCCGAGCGGAACGTGACGCGCTCGACCGTGCCGCGGATCGAGTCGACCCCCTCGCGGGCCCCGGGCCTGAGCAGCAGCACCTGGCGGGAGCGGCGGCGCACGCGTGCAGAGTAGCCGGGCGCGGGGGTCGAGGATAGGGGGGAGCGTCGGGCGCGGGGCGCCCGGTGGTCGGACTCCGGGTCCGGAGTTCGCGGAACCGTCTCCGAGCCGTTGCGACGCGGCTTCGGGTCCACTACAATCCAGCATCAGTTGGCTGGGGTCGGCGTCGCCCCGGGGCGGGGCCGAGCCGTCGAGGACGGGAGGGACCTTGGGGGCGGCGAACACGCTGCGCCTCGATCAGGTGATCGGAGGCAAGTACCGCATCACCCGGCGGCTCGGCGGGGGTGCGTTCGCGGACGTCTACGAGGCGGTGCACGGCCAGATCGGCCAGCGGTTCGCGATCAAGATCATGCGCCGCGACTACTCGGTGATCCCCGAGCTGGTGCAGCGCTTCATCACCGAGGCCCGGGCGGCCAGCGCGGCGGGGCACCCGGGCATCGTGCAGATCTTCGACATCGGCGAGCTGGAGACCGGCGAGCCGTACCTGGTGATGGAGTACCTGCAGGGGGAGGACCTGGCGGAGATCCTGAAGCGCCAGCGGAAGCTCCGTCCGGTGCACGCCATCGGCCTGTGCATGCACATCCTCGACGCGCTCGAGGCGGCGCACGCCGCCGGGGTGATCCACCGCGACCTGAAGCCGGAGAACGTGATGCTGGTGCGCGGGCCCGGCGGCGAGCCGTGGGCCAAGCTGGTCGACTTCGGCATCGCGCGGATGACCCAGGAAGGGCCGAACGCGGCGCGCCTCACCGCCCAGGGCACGCTGCTCGGCACCCCCTACTACGTGGCGCCGGAGCAGGCCCGCGGGTCGGAGGGGGTCGATGCCCGGGCGGACGTCTACGCCACCGGCGCGATGCTGTACGAGATGGTGACGGGGCGGGTGCCCTATCCGGGAACCTCGGTGGCGGACATCCTGTGCAAGGTGCTGAGCGAGCCGTTCCCGGCGGCCCGGGAGATCAACCCGGACGTTCCGGCGTCGCTGGAGGCGGTGATCAACCGGGCGTGCTCGCGCGACCGCGACCTGCGCTTCGCTTCGGCGGCCGAGTTCGCCGCGGCGCTGCGCGTGGTGCTCGAGGAGCTCGAGGGACCGCTCGGCAACGACGAGGCGCGGGAGACCACGGCCCGGAGGCGACTCAGCGAGCTGGCGGCGGCGGCGCCGAACCTGCGCATCGGCACGCCGGTCGTCCGGCGCACGCCGCGCATCTCGCTCTCGGACCCGCCGGAGCTCGGCAGCATCGCCAGTCGTGCGACGATGCGGGCGCCCAAGATCAGCCGGCGCCGGACGCTGATCTACAGCGCCGCGGCGGCGATCGTGGTGCTGGTCGTGGCGGTGGTGCTGCTGCTCGTCGCCTCGCGTCGTGGGGAGTCCGGCGAACGGCGACCGACGGCCACGCTCCCGCCCTCGGCGGACGCCGCCGCGTCGGCGATGGTGCCCGCCGCGGCGCAACCGGATGCGGCGGTGGTGCCGCCGGTGGTGCCGGAGAAGCAGGCGGACGCGGTCGAACCGCCGGCGGCGGAGGCCGGGGCGGTCGAGCCGGCGGTGCCGGAGAAGCAGGCGGACGCGGTCGAGCCGCCGGGGGCGGAGGCCGGAGCGGATGCGGGGGCCGGGGCGGA
>CAZMRP010000854.1:0-2468 GCA_964568275.1 uncultured Myxococcales bacterium | reverse complement strand
GCGTCTCGGCCACCTCCCGCAGCCCCGGCTCCAGCACCAGGCCGTCCACCGCCAGCACCCGCGGGGCGAACACCCCCTGCGCCTCCAGCAGCCGCATCCGATCGACCAGCCGGTCGGCCGTGAACGCCCCGCGACGGAACGCCATCAGCAGCCGCCGCGACTCGACGCGCTCCCAGGCCTCCCGGGCCTCGGCGGCCGGCAGCGCGACCGCGAGGTCGCGATACACGCCGTCGTACCAGCGCTTGACGTGGGCCAGCGTCTCGCCCACGGCCACGTGCAGCACGGGCCGCCCGCGCAGCAGGGCGTCCAGCCCCAGCTGCACCAGCAGGGCGGTCTTGCCGGTGCCGGCCCCGGCGGCGACCAGTCCGAGGCGTCCGGGGCTCCCCGGGTCCGCCGGTCGATCCAACACCCGCAGCGCGGCGCCCGCCACCAACTGGTGCTCGCTCATCCGTCCGTCCTCCCCCCGGCCGGACCGCCGCGGCCCTGGCGCCGTGCCTCGAGGTACCGGCGACGCAGCTCCTCGGCCACCTTCGCCGGCACCGCGCGATAGCGGGCGAACTCCATCGTGAACGCCGCCTTGCCCTGGGTCCGCGAGCGCAGCGCCGTCGAGTAGCCGAACATCTCGCCCAACGGCACCTCGGCCTCGACCGAGCAGAACAGCCCGTCCTCGTCGGTGCCGACGATCGTCCCGCGGCGCTGCTGCAACCCGGCCAGCACCGCGCCCTGGTACTCGGACGGCGTCTCGACGGTGACCCGCATCAGCGGCTCGAGCGCCGTCGGTCCCGCCTGCTCGTAGGCCTCGCGGAACGCGCCGATGGCGGCGTGGCGGAAGGCGAGGTCCGAGGAATCGACGGCGTGGGCGGCGCCGTCGGTCAGCGTGACGCGCACGCCCACCACCGGCGCGCCGATCAGCGTCCCCTTCTGCAGCGCCTCGCGGAAGCCGCGGTCGCAGGCCGGCACGTACTCCCGGGGGATCGTCCCGCCCACCAGCTCGTCGACGAACTCGTAGTCGCCCTCGGCCAGCGGCTCCAGCGTCCCGATCACGCGGGCGTACTGCCCCGAGCCGCCGGTCTGCTTCTTGTGCAGGAAGTCGAACTCCGCCCGCCGCCCCACCGTCTCGCGGTACGCCACCTCGGGCGCGCCGGTCGTCACCGCCACGCCGTACTCCCGCCGCATCCGCTCGACGTACACCTCGAGGTGCAGCTCGCCCATCCCGCGGATCACCGTCGTGCCGCTCTCCGCATCGACGTGCGTGCGGAAGGTGGGGTCCTCCTTGACGAAGCGCGCCAGCACCTTGCCGAGGCTGTCGCGCGACTTGAGGTCCTTGGGCAGGAGCGCCAGGCTCATCACCGGCTCGGGGACCTGCATCCCCGGCATCGTCCAGCGCACGTCCTCGGCGCAGAACGTGTCGCCCGACTCGCAGGGGACGCCGAACAGCGCGACGATGTCGCCCGCGAGCGCGGAGTCGATCTCCTCCATCCGGCCGGCGTGCATCCGCACCAGCCGGCCGATGCGCACGCGCTTGCCCGTGCGGGCGTTGACCGCCTGGTCGCCGCGGGCCAGCCGGCCCTGGTACAGCCGCACGTAGGTCAGCTGGCCGTGCCGGCCCTCCTCGAGCTTGAACGCCAGCGCCACCAGCGGCCGGTCGGGGTCGGCCGTCAGCGGCACCTCGACCTCGCCGTTGTCGACGTCGCGCGCCGCGGTCGCCACGTCGCACGGACTGGGGAGGTAGCGCACGACCGCGTCGAGCAGCGGCTGGACGCCCTTGTTGCGGAACGCCGTGCCGACGAACACCGGCGTCAGCTTGCGCTCCAGCACCCCGCGCCGCAGGGCCTCGTGCACCAGCTCCTCGGTCACCCGCTCCTCGAGAATCGCCTCCGTCAGCGCCTCGGAGTGCAGGCTCGCCCGGTCGAGCAGCTCCTCGCGCCGCGCCCGCGCCTCCGCCAGCAGCTCGTCGGGGATCGGACCGCGCACCACCTGCTCGCCCCCGTCGCCCTCGAAGCGCAGCGCCTCCATCCGCACCAGGTCGATCACCCCCTCGAAGCCCGCCTCCAGGCCCAGCGGCAGCTGCGCCAACACCGCGTTGTGCCCCAGCCGCTCGCGCAGCTGCTCCACGACCCGCGCCGGGTTGGCCCCCGTGCGGTCGCACTTGTTGACGAAGGCGATGCGCGGCACGCCGTAGCGGTTCATCTGCCGGTCGACGGTCAGCGACTGCGACTGCACGCCGCCCACCGCGCACAGCACCAGCACCGCGCCGTCCAGCACCCGCAACGCGCGCTCCACCTCGATCGTGAAGTCGACGTGGCCGGGCGTGTCGATCAGGTTGATCCGATGGCCGTCCCACTCGCACTGCGTCGCCGCGGAGGTGATCGTGATCCCCCGCTCGCGCTCGAGGTCCATGAAGTCCATCGTCGCCCCGGCGCCGTCCTTGCCCTTCACCTCGTGCATCACGCGGATGCGCCGCGTGT
>CAZMRP010000853.1:0-2485 GCA_964568275.1 uncultured Myxococcales bacterium | reverse complement strand
CGGCTCGTCGAAGAAGGCCACGAGGTGTGCGAAGTTCAGCACGACGTCGGAGGGCTCGGCGAGGAACCGGCCGAGGGCGAGGAAGCCGCGGGGCGGGTCGTCCCACCGGTGGGCGCCGAGCTGGGCGATCTCGGCGACGTCGAGCCCCTCCTCGCTCCGCAGCAGCCGGCGCACGGCGCCGACGACGCGGTCCCAGGTGCCGTAGAGCGCTTCGTCCACGGGGAGCGGCAGCGGGTGGTCGAGCTGGCGGGGATTGGGGACCCACTCGCGCTCGTCGTCGGTCTCCGCGAGGTACTCCTTGCGGGCGCGCTCCGCGTGGTCGAGGCCGGCCAGCAGCAGCTCGCGGGCCCGCCGGATCCGGTCGGCGTCGCGAACCCGCAGGCGGAACTCGGTCGGCCCGGAGCCGCCGAAGAAGCCGACCAGCAGGCGGTCGAGGTCGGTCCAGGAGTAGCCGAGACCGAGCTGGAGCACGGCGCGCTGGAAGGCGACCATGGCGCGGGCCCACCAGACGTCGCCGGTGTCGAAGCGGAAGGTCGGCCTGCGCCGCGGGTCGCCCGGCGGCAGCAGGTCGCCGTTCGCGTCGAGCTCGATCTGGAACAGCAGCCGGTCGTTCTCGCCGATCTCGCCGCTGCGGTCCCAGTCGACGCGCCAGCAGGCCAGGCAGAGGTCGAAGGCCAGCGTCGGGTCTTCGCCGGCCACCGCCAGGTCGTCGTCGATCTTCCCCAGCGACTGCTCGAGCCGTTCGAAGAGGCCGCGCCAGGCGTCGTGGTCGATGCGTTCGTCGTGCTCCATCCGCTCGACCAGGGTCAGCGCTTCGACGTGGAACCGTCCGAGAGCGCCGCGGTAGGCGGCGACGGCGCGCACGGTGCGGGCCAGGGCGTCGGACGGCGCGGCGGCGAGGACGATGCCGGCGGCGTCGTAGGCCTGTTCGAATCGCCCCTCCTGCAGCTCGCCGAGCGTCTCGGCGGCCGTGGGCGTCGGGGCGACCGGGTCGCCGGCCGGCTCCTCCGCCGCCGGCGGGCAGGAGGCGGCGGCGAGCAGCGCCGACAGGGGCCACAGACGGAGCGAGCGGGCGAATGGCGTGTGCATGGTGACCTCCCCGGGAACCGCGCGGGTCCCCGTCGGTGCGTCAGGACGGCCGGTCGGTGGCGGGGCGCGGGTCGCGCCCGCCGTGGACCTTCTCCCAGGCGTGCCAGAACGGGCAGAACCGGCCGTGGAAGGCCATCAGCTTGCCGAACCACGAGTCGGGTTCGCGACGCGCCTGCCGACACAGCGGGCAGTTGTCGCAGCGCGCCGCCATCAGCTTCGTCACCCACTCCATCGGTCGTCTCCTCTCGCCGCGGGGTCGCGGCGTTGCCGCCCGGCCCGGGTGTATCACATCCGCGATTCGACGTTCGAGAGTGAATGCGCGGCCGGGATCTGCTATCCAAGGCGGCATGTCGAACCTCCGCACGTGCAGGGTTGCCGGTCTTCCGTCCCGTGGACTGCCCGCCGCGATGCTGGTGCTGCTCGTCGCCGTCCCGGCGGCGGCCCAGCGCGCGCCGGCCGAGCCGCCGCCGGCGGAGGAGGTCTTCGACGTCGCCGTCGCCGGCTGGAGCCCGGTGGTCGGGCCGGCCGACGCGCCGGTGACGCTGGTGGTGTTCACCGAGTACCTGTGCCCGTTCTGCCAGCGGCTGGAGCCGGTGCTGGACCAGCTGCGCGCGGCGTACGGCGACCGGGTCCGGATCGTCTACCGCTTCCGCACCGTGCATCCGGGGGCCGAGGAGCTGGCGGCGGCGGCGCTGGCGGCGCATCGCCAGGGGAAGTTCCGGATGTTCCACGAGCGGCTGTTCGAGAACCAGCAGCTGCTGCGCGAGCGGCCGCAATACCCCGTCCGGCTGGCGCGGGAGCTCGGACTGGACGTCGAACGGTTCCGCGCGGACCTGCGCAGCGAGTCGATCCGCAAGCAGGTCGAGGGCGACGCGGCGGAGGCCGAGCGGCTGAACGTCAGCGGCGTGCCGACGACCTTTCTCAACGGCCGCAAGCTCTCCGGCGCGCAGCCGGTGACGAAGTTCGGCGAGGTGATCGACCGGCTGCTCGGGCTCGGGACGCCGACGGTGTTCACGACGCCCGAGCCGGCGACGCCCGCGCCGCCCGCGCCGCTCCGCGGCACCGGGGAGGACGGCGTGTTGCCGCCCCCGGCGGTCGAGCCGCCGCGCGCCGTCCCGCCGATTCCCGAGTAGATCGCGCTTCCCCCGTCCTGCCGTCCCGGAACAGAATCGGTCCGATGACGACCTGGGCCATCGGCGACATCCAGGGGTGCCACACGACGCTGCGGCGCCTGCTGGAGCGGACCCGCTTCGACGCCGGCGTCGACCGGCTGTGGCTGGTCGGCGACCTGGTCAACCGCGGCCCGGGGTCGCTCGACGTGCTCCGCTGGGCGAAGGGCTTGGGCGACCGTGCGACCGTCGTCCTGGGCAACCACGACCTGCACCTGTTGGCCCGC